>VGOP01000001.1:142500-279695 GCA_016875875.1 Chloroflexota bacterium
TAAAGGTTAGCAGTATTGTAGGGGCAAGTTATGAGCAGCCTAAGATTCTCCGTGTTGTTGGTGAAATAGCCGCAGGTTGTGTTTCTGACTCGAAGGTTGAACCGGGAACGGCCGTTAGAATTATGACCGGTGCTTTCGTGCCCCGTGGCGCAGACGCGGTAATTCCTTTTGAGGATACCGATGAGGTTGACCGTAAGCGAACCTTAGTCTCTGGGGCTGAAATCGGTATTCGTGTTTGCCTGCCTCGAGGTTCTAATATCCGTCAGCGAGGCGAGGATATAGCAAAAGGGGAATTGGTAATGAAGCAGGGGAAGTTGCTTCGTCCTGCTGAAATTGGAGTGCTAGCCTCGCTGGGAAAGGGAAGAGTTTCGGTGATTCGCCGTCCGGTGGTAGGTATATTAGCCACGGGTAACGAAGTCCTAGAGATTGATCACCCTCTCCTGCCAGGGAAAATATATAATAGCAATAGTTACAGCTTAGCTGCCCAGGTTCTTAGGTACGGGGGTGTACCCAAGCTTTTGGGCATCGCTCCAGATGATGTGGAACAATTGGCTATAGCTGTTCGCCACAGCCTTAACTGTGATATGTTGGTAACTTCTGGTGGAGTTTCTTTGGGTGACTATGATGTAGTTAAACAGGTTCTGGCAGATGAGGGACACGTATCCTTTTGGACAGTAAGTATGAAACCAGGCAAACCTTTAGCTTTTGGTATGTTCAAAAGGGGTGATGGGAAAAAGGTACCTCATCTAGGTTTACCGGGCAATCCAGTAAGCTCAATGATTACATGTGAAGTTTTTGCCCGTCCAGCCATTTTTAAGATGATGGGTAGGAACAATTTGGCTAAGCCAAATATTACAGCGGTAATGGAAGACTCAGTTAAAAATAGAGACGGACGCCGTATTTTTGCTCGCGTTATAGTTAGCAGAAGAGATGGTAAATATTTTGCTCGTCTTACAGGTCATCAGGGCTCAGGGATTTTGACCTCTATGACGAAAGCAAACGGATTAGCTGTTATTCCAGAAGGCACCAAGGAAGTTAAGCCTGGAGCCGTTGTTGAGGTAATGGCGTTTGACTGGGATGAGGTTTAAGATTGATTGAGAACAAATGGTTGCTGTTTTGCCGGGTGGCGATTTTAGATTGGTGCAGTTTTAGTTCTCGATGTTTAAGAGAACATGCGAAGATGTATGGAGCCATTAGTATTTTGACCGTATTGTTGATGTGAGGATTGAGAGACGGTGATTTTTGAAGCATCCGAGTTTGTTTTTAGGCCACCGCCTTTGGTTTCTAGAGCTCGGCGGGTTTTGATCAAGCCTAACGCTGGCTATCCAATGCCGTACCCGATTAGCACTAGTCGAGAGACTATGAACCTGATAATCGAGAGCATCAAACAAGTCAGCGATGCTGATATTATTATACTTGAAGGAACCCACAATGGAGAGTCTATGTATCCAATATATCAAGCTTTGGGTTACGATTTCCCAAGGGTGTTGATGTTGGATGTTCGGGATTGTATTTGGGTGGAAGTGGAGAATCCTTTGCCTCATCCGTTTGTTGTGCCTACGTTTTGGGTACCAAACGTGGTTCTTTCCAGTGATTATTTAATTAGCGTGGCTCCGTTCAAGATTCTTGGTGGTAGCGGCTACTTCAGTGTGCCGAACCTTTTGAGTTTGTTGCCTATAAGTAAGTACAGGGGTGATGCTCCTGGTGGTTGGGGAACGCTGTATGAATTAGGAATGGATAAGGTGATCGCCGACCTCTATTTTACCTTGCCGTTTGATTTGAGTGTTGTTGATGCTCGACAGAAATTTATCAGCGCCGGCAATTCTTTCCAAGGGAAGACAGAGGAATACGGAAAAATTTTTGCAGGTGAGCCTTATGAGGTCGATCGGGAGGCAACACAGGCAAGTGAAGTCGAAGCGAGCTATCTTGTGCTGATCGAAGCCGGCAAGGCTGAACTTGAAGCATAAAACAATGGCAGAGTCAGATAAAAACAGCAAGTCAGAAGACCCTAGTTATTTCATTGATTTAGATTGGTTCCAAGAGAATGGCCGCTCTTTTGCTGCTATTACTCGACATTGTCTTTGTTCAGCTTGTCAAAAGCGATTGGCTTCTGAATCAAGTGATATGGAGGCAACTTCGCTGATAGCAAATATCAAGGATTGCTGTTCGAAAGTCCCTGGCTTTATCAACATAAGGCTGCCACTGCTTGAAAAGATATTCAGGCTTATTCTGTCTAGGGAGAACAAACCGTTAGCACTTACGGAATTGGTGACTGAGCTAACCTCCTGCTCGGATACCGCTGCGTTACTATCTTCTCAGACTCTTAAGAGTCTTTTAGACAATGATCGATACTACGGCTTTAGCCGGAGATCTCGGGCGAAGTAAAGCGAGTTCAACTCTGGTCTTTGCTTTTACCCTAGGTTAGTGCCTTATTTCAAAGTTGGAAAATTGCCCGGTGAATGCAGACCATTTTATATCTATGTGATCTACCAGGGATTCAGGTGGTCCTATTTCGAGCTGCCTGATTAGCTCCTCCAGTTTTTCTTTCTGGCCCTCGGCATGGATTTCAGCAGCGTTCATTTGGGGTAAGTTACGCACGTAGCCTCGCAAGCCCAGCGATTTAGCAAGTCGAGAAGTGAAGGCGCGGTAGTAGACGCCTTTAACATGACCGTAGACTGTAGCTGTGAGATAAGCTAATTCAGGCATCTTACATCCATTTAACCTCCATCTTTGATTTCCTGGAAGGGGCATTTGCTTCTTTGGTCTGCTTTATTTCCATGATTAAATCGCTCTGGCAGTGACTGGGTACAGCCTGTCAAGACGATTCAGTCCAGACCTTTTGGCTAATTCAATAGCCTCGAGGAATTCCTGTCTCAATAGTGGCTTGGTCAATTGTGGTATGTGTAAAGCCTTGTAGCAGGGATGGTATTGAGCCATAACATTGACATAGCTGTTTTGAGAAATCTCTTCAGCTATGAATTTCATTATTTCTTTTGTGCCAGCAAGCTCGTGGGGTAAGACCAGATGACGTATTAAGAGACCACGGACAGCTATCCCATCTTCGTCCATTTGGAGGTCGCCTACCTGGCGATGCATTTCCTTGAGAGCAGCTCGGTTTATGGAAGGATAGTTCTTTATGCCTGATAGCTCCTCAGCAGTCTTCTCATTAGAATACTTCATGTCTGGCATATAAATGTCTACAATACCATCTAAAATCTCTAGAGTTTTAACAGCATCATAACCACCAGAGTTGTAGACCAGCGGCAACCTTAGGCCTAGATTTATGGCTATCTCCAGCGCCTCTAGGATCTGAGGAATCACATGGGTTGGCGAGACTAGGTTTATGTTGTGGCAGCCTCTGGCTTGGAGAGCTAGCATCATTTTGGCTAGCTCTTCCTTGCTGGCTTCAGTTCCATCGCCAAGCTGGCTGATGGTGTAGTTCTGGCAGAAAAGACATTTTAAGTTGCAGTTGGTGAAAAAGATGGTTCCTGAGCCAAGGTTGCCGACTAGAGGTGCCTCTTCCCCAAAATGTGGCACGTAGCTAGAAACTATCGCAAGCTTACCCGTATGACATTGCCCTGCCTCGTCCGCTAGTCGGTTAATGCCACAGTGGCGAGGGCATACTTGGCAATTCTCCAATAGAACTCCGGCTGCTTTTACCCGTTCTGCTAACTTGCCACTGTAGTAAAGCTCTAAATAAGCTGCCATCTAGTTTATTCTTCCGGAGGTGCCGCTTTCTTACCTTTTTTAATTACCTCCACTTCTATTTGTGGCGTGATAATAGTTGTAGCCGGCTTTTTGGTTCCCTTTTTTGGTTTTTTGCGCTCTCTCCATCTAATATCTCGTGTACCCATGTTAGTTCCTCATGCTGAGTTTATATTTGGTAATAATAGAAGTTTAGCAGAGGCCAGTTACCTTGTAAAGGATTAACAAAAATTTGCCATTGCCTTGCAGTTAGTGTATACTTTAAACCCTTGGAGGAGGTGGAATCGTGGAAAACAATTCCTTTCCTAAATGTCTAAAATGTAAGGTCGGTGATCTAGTGCCGCTGTCTGATTTTGGTAGCCAAGGGGCGGCGATTCATTACAAGGCTTGGGTGTGCACCAATCCCGATTGCGGCTACAACATCAAAATCAGGAATGGCGACGTATATCTAAATGAGCCTATTTTTAGTGGAACAGGCCCTAGTCCTCGTTCACGCTTATAGCTCATAAGTAGTCACGTCACTTCCCTTATGCTTTTGGGGTGATGGCTTTGTCTCTATTGACGGGGCAGCTCCAGGAGAAGATAGTTGATTTCTTCTTTCCGCGCCGCTGTGTTGGGTGTGAGAAGATAGGGGATTTCCTGTGTGTCGGCTGTAGTCAAAAGCTGCCTCGACTTTTACGGCCATTCTGTCAAAAGTGCGGCAAACCTGAGTCAAGTGGTGGCTTATGCCCAGTTTGCTGGGGGCAACAGACTGAGATTGATGGCATTCGTTCTGTTTTTCGCTTTGACGGAGTGGCACGCCAGGCTATACATGAGCTAAAGTATCGTAATCTCAAGGCAATATCTGGTTGCTTGGCTATATTAATGGCTAATTATCTTCAAGATAACCCGGTGCACGGCGAAGTCTTAGTGCCAATACCTCTTCATCCTCGACGATTGCGGGAGCGTGGTTACAATCAATCAACTCTTCTGGCCGAGGAGCTAAGCAAACTGATAGCTCTGCCGGTGATTGATGATAGTCTGCGTCGCCTCAAAGACAGCTTGCCTCAAGCCAGAACAGCAACCGTTGAAGAGCGGAAGAGAAATGTCGAAAATGCTTTCGCTTGTCGTGATGAAAAACTTAATGGGAAGAGCGTTATCTTGATTGATGATGTATGTACCTCAGGAGCCACTTTAGAAGCCTGCGCTGAGGTACTTAAGGTTGCTGGAGCCGTTTCTGTATGGGGCTTGACCTTGGCCAGGGAAGTTTAATAAGGGAGGTAAAGACATGGAACTACAAATTTCTAGCAGGAACATGGAGATCTCTCCAGCAGTTCGAGACTATGTTCAGAAGAAGATTGGCAAATTAGCTCGCTACTTGCCTGATATCACTGGAGCTAAAGTGGAAATACATGAGGAGAACACAAAGTCGCCTCAACACCGCTTTACTGCACAAGTTACTTTAAACAGTAAGGGTGTATTGTTGAGGGGAGAAGAGAGGGGTGAAGGAGTTCGTATAGCTGTTGATGCTGTGGCTGAGGTATTGGAGCGTCAGATCGAACGTTATAAGGGGAAATTATATGAGAAAGGACGCGGTGTTTCTCTTGCTCGCCAATCAACGGTATCGGAAGACGTGGCTTACCGGGAAGAAGCTGGGACTTGGCCCAGGGTAGTTAAAGTAAAGCGCTTTGCGGTCAAGCCGATGTCCGTAGCTGAGGCAGCCGAGCAGATGGAGCTTTTGGGTCATTCTTTCTTTCTTTTTATTAACGCCGAAAATGATGCGCTTAGCTTGTTGTACCGGCGTGATGATGGCAATTACGGACTGATTGAGCCAGAATTGGCCTGAACTTGTCTGGGTTTGTTTGGAGACAGCCATGAGTGGGGACAGTGAAGTAATTATTGGCACAACAAGACTCAGCTTGATTCAAGGCGATATTACCAGGCAAACAACAGATGCTATCGTTAATGCTGCCAATTCAAGTTTAATGGGTGGCGGTGGTGTTGATGGTGCGATTCATCGGGCTGGTGGGCCAGCAATATTGGATGAATGCCGTCAAATTATCTCTCGAATAGGACGTCTGGATACAGGCAAAGCTGTGATAACCACCGGAGGGAATCTTCAAGCGAAGTATGTGATTCATACCGTAGGGCCGGTGTGGCATGGTGGTAGCCGTGGTGAGGCTGAACTGCTGGCCAGTGCCTATCTGGAGAGTTTGAAGCTGGCTACTGCTCGTAAGTTGAGAAGTATCTCGTTTCCGTCGATAAGCACCGGCGTTTATGGTTATCCTGTGCTTGAAGCAGCCGAAGTAGCTTTGGAGACGGTGATTGCTTTTTTGCGTGATGGGTCAACGCCCTTACAGGAAGTATCCTTTGTCCTCTACGATTCTAAAACCTATCAGGCTTATAGCGCAAAGCTGGCTGAGATATCTGGCTAATTTACCGGCTTATGTGACTGTTTCAAAATGTCAAAAAAAGACGATATGCTGGCCTTCGCATTATTCGATACCTCCTTGGGGTGGATGGGGGTTGTTGGTTCAGCTCGCGGACTGAAAAGGGTCGTCTTACCTCAAAAGTCAAAGGAATTAGTAGATGACCAAATTATAAGCTGTGGTTGCGCCTCTGGGAACCACGACCCTGCCTGTTTTGGTGACTTACCTGATAGGCTAAGGCGTTACCTGGACGGTGAACCTGTAGCTTTTGCCGACAAGTTGGATATGGCTGAGGCAACCAATTTTCAGCAGAGTGTGTGGCAAGTGGTGCGCAATATCCCTTATGGTGAAACAAGGAGTTATGGTTGGGTAGCCAAAAAGTTAGATTCGCCCAAAGCACCTAGGGCTGTAGGGCAAGCCCTGGCTAGAAATCCAATGCCGATTGTGATACCGTGTCATCGGGTAATTGACAGCACTGGTAACTTAGGTGGTTTTGGTGGTGGTGTCGAGATAAAGGAGTTCTTGCTCTGCTTGGAACGTGTTTCATCCATCAATCCACTTGCATAAAAGCAACTTAAAACAGGCTGATTAATTGTTTGAACTCTGCCTGATATGTGTGTTTGGCAGTTTGTAAATACCGCATTTTGTTTGTCGCCATGGCTCCTCGGCTCGGAATGAATAGCAGTGAGTGCGGAGATATCTGAATTAGTGTAGTTTTTGACAGGACGGGAACTGCAAAGTATATTTTAGTGGTTAAGTTGCTTGGTGAGGGACTTACAAAAGATATCTTTTCCTTACTGTGTTCTACAAGTAAATATGAAAGGAGAACTCATGGAATATAGCCAGATAAAATGTGAGGTATGTGACAGAATTATGACAATAACGCTCAACAGACCGGAGAGGTTAAATGCTTTCACTCCCACGATGTGCCAAGAGCTCGTCGACGCTTTTGGCAGGGCTGATGCTGATGACGATGTGCGGGTTGTAATTGTGACCGGTGCCGGGCGTGCTTTCTGTGCCGGGGCCGATTTGGATCCTAAATCACGGGTTTTCGAAGGGCATTCAGCTGGAGGTCGTGGTGACTTTGAAGTATATAGAGACCTTGCCGGCTTGGTCACTTTACCACTGTATGACTTAAAAAAGCCGGTAATCGCTGCTATCAACGGGCCGGCTGTTGGGGTGGGAATTACCATGACGCTGCCTATGGACATCCGTCTGGCGTCTGAGAATGCCAGGATCGGTTTTGTCTTCACTAGACGGGGCATAGTTGCTGAAGGGGCCAGCACGTGGTTCTTACCTCGTATTGTTGGTATGAGCAAGGCAGCGGAGTGGATTCTTAGCGGTAGAGTGTTCGGAGCTCAAGAAGCGCTGGCTCATAGGTTGGTGACTGAGGTGCTACCGCCTGATACTTTAATTCCTCGGGCACGCGAAATCGCCTTGGAAATCGCCCAGAATACCTCGGCGGTGTCCGTGGCTTTTTGCCGTCAGCTTCTTTGGAAAATGTTGGGGGCTGACCATCCCATGGAAACGCACAAGATTGATTCAAAGGCTATATGGTGGTTCGTTCAACAACCAGATGCCAGCGAGGGAATCATGTCATTTCTGGAGAAGAGACCACCGAACTTCACCATGAAGCCCAGTACTGATATGCCCGACTTCTATCCGTGGTGGGCTGATAGGCCATTTATGTGGTAGTAAAACCTTGTATTTCGAAATAGGTCACTGACTTTCTTGTAATTTTAGGCTGTTGTCCCCCAGTATGCTGCAAATTTCCTGTGCTAGTTCTGGACAATAGCTGATCATGTTTGGTAGTTTCATGTTGACCGTTTCTTCTGAAGTGACTATTGCAAGCAGGACAGTGTCTTGCCCTGGATAGTGGGCGAGAATACCCATAACCTGGTTAAGGCGTGTTACGTCTTCTTCGGTTTTATCGCTTTGGGTGATATTAATGGTTATTTTACGAGGCTGTGGGGGTGGGGTAGCCGGATTAGCCTCCTGTTCCTCTTCACCATCAGTCTGGTACTGGCGCACCCGAGAGCAATTAATGCCTACTCGGTCGTCTCTTAATTTCACGGTACCTTCTACCAGGAGGATTTTGCCTTCTTGCCATATCTCTTTTGTCTGGCCGTAGACCTCGGACCAGGCAGTGACTTCGATGCTGCCGTCAAGGTCTTCCAGAGTCGCTATGACGAAAGGTCGCCTGTCTTTGGTATAAAGTTGCCGCATAGAGGTTATCATTCCAGCGATAATCACCTTTTCTCCGACCATTTCAGTATCTATTCCGCCACATAGTGCCGTAGCAGTATTGGCTAATTTGGGGGCAATTGAGGCGAGGGGGTGTTCAGAGAAATATACTCCTAGCAGTTCTCTTTCCCAATCAAGTTTGTCTTTGAGAGGAGCATCAAGATGGTCCAAATTCAAGTTTGGCAGTGGTGCCGGCACAGTATCACCCCAGAGGTCAAACATGCTGGTTTGTCCCGATTCTTTTAATCGTTGCTCCCACTGGGCCAGAGATATGATTCGGTCGATAGCCTGAAGAAGTGCCCCTCGTGGGGCCAGGGAATCAAAAGCTCCAGCTTTAATTAAACTCTCTATAACCTTTTTGTTAATGCTACGCAGTTCAACACGACGGCAGAAATCCTCGATGGATTTGAAAAGGCCGCCTTTTTCCCTAGCCAGTATGATGGGCTCTATGGCTGCATAGCCGACATTCTTAATGGCGGTCAGGCTGAAGCTGATCGCTGTCTTACTATTTTCCTTCTCGATAGCGAAGCTGGCCTGGCTTTTGTTAACGTTTGGAGGTAATACAGAGATACCCAGGCGGCGGCATTCGGCAATTGCCGGGGGCAGTCTGTCTGAATGAGCAGCATAGGTGTTTAAGAAGGCAGTCATGTACTCAACGGGGTAGTTGGCTTTGAGATAGGCTGTTTCGTAAGCGATTAGGGCGTAGCTCACGCTATGGGCTTTATTGAAGGCATAGCCAGCGAAAGGCTCGATCAAGGCAAAAATCTCAGTAGCTAGTTCAGCAGACACCCCATTTTTCTTGGCACCGTTTATGAAGTTTTGCCGTTCCTTTTTCATCACTTCGGATATTTTCTTCCCCATGGCTTTGCGGAAAATATCAGCTTGGCCTAAACTGTAGCCGGCTAGAGCCTGAACTATATGGAGTACTTGGTCCTGGTAAACAATGACGCCATAAGTTTCTTCTAGAATCTTCTTGACGGTGGGATGGGGATAACGGATGGACTCAATTCCATGTTTAGCTTTAATAAATGTAAGTATGTGCTCCATTGGCCCAGGGCGATAAAGGGCAACCATGGCTGCGATGTCATTGAAAGTAGTTGGCTTAAGTTCCTTTATGTAGCGGCGCATACCGGCGCTTTCTAATTGAAAAATGCCGCCGGTTTCTCCAGAGGCGAGTAATTCAAAAGTTGCTGAATCAGCTAGTGGGATATGCTGCAAGTCTATGGAGATGCCGCGATTTTCAGCGATTATTTCTCTGGCCTTGGCTAAGAGGGTGAGATTGGCCAGTCCCAGGAAATCCAGTTTGAGCAGCCCGAGGCGAGCAACGCTTTCCATAGAGAACTGAGTCATGGTTGCAGCCTGTTCATTGTCTTTGGTAGCGCGCTGCAATGGCATATATTGAGTCAGGGGTTCTCTGGATATGACTACTCCAGCGGCATGAGTACTAGCGTGACGGGCTATGCCTTCTAGCTTCTTAGCGGTGTCAACCAGATTCCGGATTGCACTATCTTCATGGTAAATATCGTACAGCTTTTTATTCTCGGCTAAAGCTTGGTCGAGGGTTATATTCGGCCTGGGTGTAACAAGTCGGGCTACTCTGTCAACCTGGCTGTAAGGCATACCTAAAGCTCTGCCTACATCTCTGAGGGCAGCCCTGGCACCTAAAGTGCCGAAGGTGATAATTTGGGCTACATGGTCAGGCCTGTATTTTTGGGTGACATAGGCTATCATCTCATCACGTCGATCGTCTTGGAAATCTAAATCGATGTCTGGTGGCTCGCGGCGCTCTATATTTAAGAAGCGTTCGAAGACCAACTTGTTAGGCAGTGGGTCGATGTTGGTGATGCCTAGACAGTAGAGAGCCAGACTTGCGGCAGCGCTGCCTCGGACACCGAAAAGGATGTTTTGTTTTTTGGCGAAGGAGACGAGATCCCAGACGACAAGAAAATAGTCGGCAAATTGCGTTTGTTTGATAACCTCCAGTTCGTAAGCCAACCGCTGTTCGATTTCTGGGGTGGGTGATGGATAGCGGTGTTTTAGCCCCTGCCAGCAGAGTTCAGCCAGGTAATCGTCCGCTGCCTTGCCTTCGGGTAAATCAATTCTTGGGAGATGAAGCCGACCAAACTCCATATCTAATTGGCACATATCGGCGATTTTCTGTGTGTTATCTAGAGCTTGGGGTAAGTCGGCGAACATCTCTGCCATTTCTTTAGGACTTTTCAGATAGAAGAAATCACCGGCCATCTTGAGCCTTTTTTCGTCGTAAATGGAGGTATTAGTTTGGATGCAGAGCAGCAGTTCTTGAATGGGCGAGTCTTCTTTATTGATGTAATGTGTGTCATTGGTAGCCACAATGGGTATATTTAGTTTGGAAGATAGGGAAAGAAGTCCTTTGTTGATTGGTTCGAGCTCGGGGATGGGGTGCCTTTGAATTTCCAAGTAATAATCGTTGAAGGTCTCCTTGTACCAGATGGCCTGTGTGGCTGCATCTTCAAGGCGTCCTTCCAATATGAGGCGGGGCAGTTCGCCGTGTGCACAGGCGGATAGTGCGATAAGGCCTTCATGGTGCTGTGCCAGAAGCTCTTTGTCCACCCTTGGCTTATAATAGAAGCCTTCAAGGTGTGCCTTGGTAATCAGCTGAATCAAGTTGGTATAGCCTTGCTGGTTTTTGGCAAGCAAGACCAAATGGTATGGAGTCTTATCGCTGGCATTTCGACTCTGACGGTTGGATTCAGCAACATAAGTTTCACAGCCGATAATAGGTTTTACGCCAGCATCTTTGGCCGCTGTGTAAAAATCGATGACGCCGTGCATGCTGCCATGGTCGGTGATGGCTAAGCTAGTCATGCCTAGTGCCTTGGCTTTGGCAATAAGCTGGGGAATGCGGCATAAACCGTCAAGCAGGCTATACTCACTGTGTACGTGAAGATGGGTAAACATAAGACTTTTCTTGGGGGTCTGCCTCTAATTATAGCACAGGGTTTTAGATGAGTGCCTTTGGTGGTTTTAAGGAAATTAAAAATTTTTCTATTGACAACTCGGATGTATACTGGCTATCATCAGCTTTGGTTTTGGGGTAGTGAAATGAAGATCGCTCAAAGTGTAGTCTATTGGTTGTTTGTGTGTTGCTTGGCTGTACTGCTGCTAACAAGCACTATTTGCTGGGAGGTAAATGAGCTTAGGCTTTATGAATATGGCTTCGACAAATATGAAATAAGCCAGGCCACTGATATCGATAAGCCACAGTTAAGGAATGTGGCCCAGCATTTGATTGATTACTTCAATCTAAGGATAGATACAGTACAGATTACGGTCGTCAAAGGACTTGAAAAGTTTGACCTGTTCAATGAGCGGGAGTTGACTCATCTCGAGGATGTAAGAAAATTAATTCAGTTGGACTATTGGGTGCAAAGAGGGGCTTTTCTCCTAATAGTCATCTGTGCCCTTGCACTGTTTTTGGGTTTCAGGGTTAGGTGGTGGGCATTGGTCAAAGGCTTATCTTGGGGAAGCTTGATTACTGTGGGGCTGATGGTTAGCCTGGCTCTTTGGGCGTTCTTTGGCTTCAAGCAGTTTTTTACTCTCTTCCACGTGGTTAGCTTCCCAAATGAATACTGGATGCTTGACCCGGCAAAGGATTACCTGATTAGGTTATTTCCCGAAGGATTTTTCTATGATGCGGCTCTGTTCGGTTTTGGAGCTGTTATATTGGAAGCTTTGCTCATTGGCGGTATTGCCTTGGGTATCTTGAAATTGAAGGTAGTAAACAGGAAACGGACTGACTAGTAAAACGGTATTTGGGAAGAACTGGGGCAGGCTATATGTTGCAGCTGCTGCAGCTGGAAGAGGTACAGCCAGAACATGAGCCGGCGGTTCCAGCTATAGGTGTAGATTCGCCACCGCTGCTTTTGGAAAATGAGGAGAACCGAGAGAGAACTCGTTTAGCAGCATGCTGGCATCGGGGGCATGAAGCATCTTCGTTTGCTTTGCTTAGGGAGCGTAACAATTCAAACCTGCAATTACACTCGGGGCAAATATATTCATAAATTGGCATCCTGCTCTCCGAATAATAGTTTACCTGGCAACTGCCGCTGAGTCAAACTTCAATTTGACAAAACCGATGCAGGTGCTTAAAGTGTCCGTAGCAGGCTATTATTTTTAGTTAAATTGTGCGGTATAATAAAATCATCTCAGTCCAAGCAAAATTAGGATATCGACGGAGAAAACCATGAGCATTGAGAAATATGAAGTTTCGGCAGATAAGTTACGCTGGCAATGTGATCCTACCCTTTTTGACTTTGAATGTACTAAAGACCTAGCGCCATTGCGGGAATTCGTCGGGCAGGATAGGGCAATACGCGCCATCGAATTTGGCTTGTCTATGGATAAAGATGGGTACAATATATATGTGGCTGGACTGACTGGGACGGGGAAAACCTCAGCAGTCAAAAGCCAGATTGATAAACTGCTTGAGGGTAGGCAAGCGTCGCAACTGGTGCAACCTCCGGAAGATTGGTTCTATCTTCACAACTTCACAGCTCCTGAGAGGCCGCAGATTTTAAATCTCCCCCAAGGGAAAGGCAAAGTTTTTAAAGAGCAAATAAACAGCCTGTTGCAGAGAATTAAGGAAGAGCTGGCTAAGACGTTTTCCAGTGAAGAATACAAGATAGAAAGGAAAGGGATTGTAGAAACGAGCCAGTCTGAGCAAAAGAAGCTTTTCGAAGATGTGGATGAAGAGGCTCAGCGGGAAAACTTTCGATTTCAGATCACTCCGATGGGCCCAGCCTTGATTCCTCTGGTGGATGGGAAACCTCTGTCTCAGGATGAGTATGCGGCACTGGAGGAGTCGGTGCGTGAGCAGATAGAAAAAAGGCAGGCTGAATTGCTGGGAAAGCTCCAGTCTACTTACGAAAAAGCTAAGGAGCTAGAAAGGGAAACAGCGGAGAAGCTGCAGAATATTGACAAAGCAGTGGCCGATTTTACCATAGCCAGGCTATTTGATAGCCTGATGCAAGAATATAAGGACTCAGAAAAGATTGGCCGTTATCTCACTAATTTGAAATCCTATACTATGGACAATCTGGATGTATTTAAAGAGAAAGAAGAGCCGACACAATTTGTCTTTGGTGTGCCTGCCAGTTACATTGCGCGTGGTCGTGACCCCTTTCTTCCTTTTCAGGTGAATGTATTTGTGGATAACAGTGTTACCAAGGGGCCGCCGGTAATCGTCGAGCCCAATCCCAACTATGCTAATCTGTTTGGCAAGATGGAGAGGCGTTTTTTCTTCGGCGGATATCTTAGTGACCACACCATGTTGAAGCCCGGTGCTATTCATCTGGCTAACGGTGGCTATCTATTGCTCAGTGCTATGGACGTGGTGACTAATCCTGCTGTCTGGCCGGCTTTGAAGCGGGCTATTAAGACTAAAGAAGTAGGCATTGAAGACCCTATGGAGCAATTTGGGCTTATCATTTCTCAGGGCTCGAGGCCGGAACCTATGCCGGTAAATGTTAAGGTAGTTCTCATTGGTGATAGTATGCTATATCAGTTACTCTCTATTTATGATGAGGACTTCTGGGAGACTTTTAGGGTAAAAGCAGATTTCGATTTTCAGATTGATAGGACTAAAGAAAATATGATGGCTTTTGCTGCTTTTATAGCTGGTTGTTGTGAGGATTGTGAGTTGCGCCATTTTGACCCCACTGGGGTGGCTAGGGTGGTGGAATATGCCGCTCGAATGGTGGCCGACCAAGAGAAATTATCATCTAGATTTGCCCAGATTATGGAATTGGTACAGGAAGCAGAATATTGGGCGCGTAAGGATAATGCTTCGCTTGTAGCTGGGCGGTATGTAGAGGTGGCAGTTGAAGAGAGGCGCTTCCGGCATAGCCTGCCTGATGAGCGGATCAGAGAGTTGATTGATAATGGAACTATTATGATAGATGTTGAAGGTGTAGTAGTAGGTCAGGTGAACGGTCTTAGCCTGTATAGCCTAGGTGATGTGACCTTCGGAAAACCATCGCGTATAACCTGCAAGACGTTTCTGGGACGCGGGGGCGTTATCAACATTGAAAGGGAATCCCAGCTCAGTGGCAGGATTCACGATAAGGGTGTTCTGATCCTCAGCGGCTATATGGGTTGGAGGTATGCTCAGGACAATCCTCTTTCGCTGTCTGCCAGCGTGTGTTTTGAACAGTCTTATGAAGGTGTGGAAGGGGACAGTGCTGCTTCCGCAGAGCTCTATGCTCTGCTCTCCAGCTTATCGGATGTGCCCATAAGGCAAAATATTGCGGTCACTGGCTCAGTGAACCAAAAAGGTGAAATACAACCTATCGGCGGGGTGAACCAGAAAATTGAAAGCTTTTTCCAGGTTTGCAAAGCTAAAGGTCTTAGTGGGGATCAAGGTGTAATCACACCACAGCAGAATTTGAGAAATCTTATGTTACAGCAGGAAGTGGTAGATGCAGTAAAACAGGGCAAATTCCACGTATATGCGGTGAGCACCGTTGATGAAGGTATAGAGATTCTTACCGGTGTGGAGGTAGGGGCGAAAAGTGAGGTTGGCACATATCAAGATAGTAGCATTAATTACAAAGTAGACAAGAAATTGAAAGAAATGGCAGCGAAGCTAAGGCGGTTTTCCGTTCCACCAGCCTAGGAAAAGGAGACTGCTAAGGCACAAACACTTTGCTACCCAATCCGGTTAAATATAGCCTGACTTACCATTATTTATGTTCTTCTCCCGAACAGAGTTGTTTTTTTCTCTGTCATCCCTTGGTGAACTGTTTCGCGCAATGTTATACTAGCAACTAGTGTGATAAAGTCATCAATTGACGAACTAGCTCAGAAGCTCATTTCATGGATCAGAGAGACAGTCTTGGCAGCTGGGGGTAAAGGGGTGGTCTTGGGAATGAGCGGTGGGATCGACTCCTCTGTAGCTGCAGTATTATCTAAGCGTGCCTTTCCTGAGGCAATTCTAGGAGTCATTATGCCCTGTCATAGCAGTAACATCGATAGAGAGCATGCAGAGCTTGTTGCTGCCAGGTTTAATATACCTACTAAAGTTGTTGTTCTCGATGAGGTATTTGACATTTTGATTAAGGCTTTGCCGGGTGATGGCTATGATGCGGCGACAGGGAAACTGGCGGGAAATAATATCAAACCCAGGCTGCGGATGGTTGCCCTCTATTATTTTGCCAACCGTCTTAATTATCTAGTAGTGGGCGCCAGCAATAGAAGTGAATTGTCGGTTGGCTATTTTACCAAGCATGGAGATGGTGGCTCAGACCTTATGCCTTTGGGAAACTTGGTCAAAAGCCAGGTGCGGGATTTGGCCAGGTATTTGGATATCCCTAGAGAGATTATTGATAAGCCACCTTCGGCAGGTTTGTGGGAGGGGCAGACAGATGAGGGAGAGTTGGGGCTAACCTATAACGAGCTTGACCGTTACTTGACTACAGGTGAAGCTGAGAAAAGAATTAAAGAGAAGATTGATTTCATGATAAGCAAGAGCGCACATAAAAGCTGCCCTCCGCCTATTTCGCCACTATAAATTATAATCCATTGACTATGGGTTGTGTTGGCATAATACGTATGTTATGATTCGCTTGGCTCTTAGAGGAGGGAAGAGATGGCTTCAGAGAAAGAGAAAGCACTGGAACTGGCAGTAAGTCGTATTGAGAAGCAGTTTGGTGAGGGTTCTATTATGAAGTTGGGTGAACTCTCGGCGAGAATGGTAGCGGAGGCTATTCCGACCGGCTCGCTGAGTTTAGATTTAGCCTTGGGGATAGGTGGCATTCCTCGAGGACGTGTCACTGAGATTTTTGGTGCCGAGGCTTCAGGTAAGACCACTCTCGCCCAGCACATAATTGCTGAAGCTCAGAAACTTGGTGGTATTGCTGTCTATGTCGATGCGGAGCATGCGCTTGACACTGCCTACGCGGCTAATTGCGGGGTGAAGGTTGAAGATTTGCGCATATCCCAGCCTGATGATGGGGAGGAAGCTTTGGGGATAACAGAAGAACTGGTAAGAAGTGGAGCCGTGGATATAATAGCCATTGATAGTGTGGCTGCCTTGGTGCCTCGGGCTGAGATAGAGGGGGAGATGGGTGATGCTCATATTGGTTTGCAAGCGCGATTGATGTCACAGGCGTTAAGGAAATTAGTAGCGGCAATTAGCAAATCACATACCGCTGTAGTTTTTATTAACCAGCTGAGGGAAAAGGTGGGCATCATTTTTGGTAGCCCGGAGGTCACTCCCGGGGGTAGAGCCTTGAAATTTTATAGCTCAGTGCGGATTGATTTGAGGCGGGTTGATTCTATTAAACAGGGTTCTGAAGTGGTGGGTACTAGGGTTCGGGCCAGGGTAGTGAAGAATAAAATGGCCCCTCCTTTTCGCTCTGCCGAATTTGACATAATGTTTGGGCGTGGTAAATGTGGTATAAGTAAAGAAGGTGATATTATTGATTTAGGCGTTGCTCTGGGGATAGTAAAAAAGGCCGGTACTTTTTTTACTTACGGTGACCTTAAGTTGGGCCAGGGACGAGAGAATTCTAGAGATTACCTATGGCAGCATGCTGACCTGGCTTTGAAGATAGAGCGCGAGATAAGAGCTGCGGCAATGTCTTCGCCGGGCCCAGGTATCGAAACGAAGGAAGTTCTCGAGTAAGCTGTACTCTTCTGCATATCTGTTATCCGCCCAGAGCAAAAATTAAAAGCTTGTATCTCGAGGAGGTTTAAGTGGGGGTGATTACAGCTCTGAGGGTAAACGGTAAGAAAAAGCAAGTCAGTGTCTTTGTTGACGGCTCCTTTTCGTTTTCCATCGGTGATGAGGTGGCAGTAACAGCTGGTATCAAAGTTGGCCAACACTTGTCGGCAGAGCAGATTAAAGAACTGAAGCAAGTTGACATTTTTCAGAACTGTTTTGAGGCCGCTTTGCACTATCTCGGCTATCGTCCTAGAAGTGAGGCTGAAGTAAGACAACGACTACATCGTCGAGGTTTCAATGATGAGGTGGTGGATAAAGTTATTATTAAGCTAAAGGAGCGCAGCCTGATTGATGATGAAGCTTTTGCCCAATATTGGAAGGACAGTCGCCAGTCATTCAGGCCTCGAAGCCGAAGGCTGATAAAACTTGAGTTGCGGCAAAAGGGTGTGGCTAGTGAAACAGCTAATGAGGTAGTGGCCGATTTGGATGATGAAGCTGCCGCTTATAGGGTAGGATTAAGGAAGGCGCGTGTTTTGTCTGGCTCGGATCATAGTGAATTCCGTCGCCGTTTGGTCGGTTATCTTCGGCGGCGCGGCTTTGATTATGGTACTATTAGTGCTGTTGTGGTGCGTTTGTGGCAAGAGCGGCAAACTGACTCTGCGTAATGTCCCTGAATAGGACATTTGTTTGACACCAGCTCGGCGAAGGTTTACTATTATTAGAGGGATGATTGAGGGGTTCTATATTATGTGGTGTTTTAGGAAAGTGAGGCAGTTAAATGATTTCTGCAACAATATACTTTGTTTTTGTTGGGGTTGTTCTCCTTTTAGGTTTACTCCTCGGCTATTTTGCCAGGCAGATATTAGCTAACCAGCAGCTCCGCCGAACTCAAAATGAAGCTAAGCGATTACTAGAGGAGGCAGCGGCTGCGCATACAGATATGCTTCAGAAAGCCAGAGAAGAAGCTATCAGGGTAAGAGCAGCTGCTGAAGCTGATAGTCGTGAGCGACGTTTTGAATTACAGAGACTGGAAAGGCGTTTTGCTCAGAAGGAAGAGAAGCTAGAACACAAGCTGGAGGCTCTGGAACGCCGCGAACGTGGTCTGACTAACCGGGAGAGGGAAATCGAGGGTGTTAAAACTCAACTTGAGGAGATACGAGCTAAGCAGCTGCAGCGACTCGAGCTTATCTCAGGTATTTCAAGTGATGAAGCTAAACAGGAATTGCTTCGGGCTATAGAAGAAGAGATTCGTGAGGAAGCGTCACGGCGTGTTCGGGAATGGGAGTCCCGCGTAAAGAACGAGATTGATGACAAAGCCCGCGAAATTTTAGCTACCACTATCCAGCGCTGTGCCACCGACGTAGTTTCAGAGACAACAGTATCTGTTGTGCCTTTGCCTAGTGATGAGATGAAAGGGCGGCTTATTGGCCGTGAGGGTCGAAATATCCGAGCTTTGGAGCAGGCTACTGGTGTGGATCTAATCATTGATGATACGCCGGAAGCGGTGACCATCACTAGTTTCGACCCGATGAGGCGGGAAATAGCTAGGGTGGCTTTGAACAGTCTTATTCTTGATGGGCGTATTCATCCAGCCCGGATAGAGGAAGTGGTGGAGAAGGCTAAAAGTGAAGTTGAGACTGCGATTCGCGATGAGGGCGAACGCGCAACTCGTGAAGTTGGAGTAATAGGGTTACATCCTGAGTTGATCAGGTTAATCGGCAAGCTAAAGTTTCGAAGCAGCTATGGGCAGAACGTGTTGACTCATAGCCTTGAGGTCGCTTACTTCGCCGGAATGCTGGCAGCTGAGATCGGTGCTGATGTGATACTGGCCAAGAGAGCCGGCCTGCTTCATGATATCGGTAAAGCTGTGGATCATCAAATAGAAGGCCCGCATGCCTCGATAGGTGCTGACCTAGTTAAGCAGTGGGACAAATCGACTGAGATAGCTCAAGCTGTCGCTGAACATCATGGTGAAGCTACTACAACCAGTGCCCTCGGTTTTATCGTTGCTACGGCTGATGCTATAAGTGGGTCGAGACTTGGAGCCCGGCGTGAGTCGCTGGAACAATACTTAAAGCGTATCGAGGCTCTGGAAAATGTGGCTACTAGTTTTTCTGGAGTGGAGAAGGCTTTTGCTATTCAAGCGGGGCGCGAAGTGCGTATTCTAGTTAAACCAGAGCAGATAGATGACCTGGGAGCTATGAGATTGGCTCGAGACATAGTTCAGAAGATAGAGGATACTCTGGAGTATCCGGGTCAAATTAAAGTGACTGTGATGCGGGAGACCAGGGCAGTGGATTACGCCAAGTAATAAGTTAAGCAATATGAGGAACAGTATTGCGTATATTAATGATAGGTGACGTAGTTGGCAGGCCTGGCAGAAGAGCAGTGCAGCAATTTCTACCAGGCCTGTGTCATGATTATGACCTTAGCCTTGTTATAGCGAACGGTGAGAATTGCGCTGGTGGCATAGGTATTACGCCAGACACAGCCAGAGAGCTTATTGACTGTGGCGTTAATGTGATAACTACTGGGAATCATGTATGGGCCAAGAAGGAGATTATTCCTTATTTGGATAGTGAGTTGCCTATTCTCCGCCCTTTGAATTTCCCGCCCGGTGCACCAGGCCATGGTGTTCTGGAAGTAAAAGGTGTCTCAATAGTCAATTTAATAGGACGCGTTTTTATTGGCGCATTCGATTGCCCTTTCCGTGCTATAGATTGTCTGCTATCGGAAATCAAAGCTGTTAGTAAGGTCATTATTGTTGATTTTCATGCTGAAGCTACTTCGGAGAAGGTGGCTATGGGAAGGTATCTTGACGGCAGAGTAAGTGCGGTGCTTGGTACGCATACTCATATAGGCACGATTGATGCTTACATTTTGCCTAAAGGAACTGCTTATGTTACTGATGTGGGGATGGTTGGTCCTGCGGATTCGGTTATCGGCGTTGATGCTGAATCAGTAATTCGCAGCTTTCTCGCCGGTATGCCTCATCGCTTTTTTATGGGTGAGGGGCCTGTCAGTTTTGATGCGGTGCTAGTCGAAGTAGAAGAGGCTACGGGAAAGGCTATAAGCATACAGCGGATACAGCTGAAAGAGGAATAGGTGAAAGCTGATCTTCATGTGCATACTACTGCCTCCGATGGGCGTCTTGAACCTAGGGAGATTGTTTCCTTGGCGGTAAAAGTCGGGCTGGATGCTATAGCTATTACTGACCATGACACCGTAGGCGGTGTTGTACCAGCTTTGGCTGCCGCTGAAGTTTTTCCTTCGTTTGTGGTTATCCCCGGCGTTGAGATTAATACTGATGTGCCTCATGGTGAGGTTCATATTTTGGGCTATTTCATTGATTACACTGACCGGAAATTGGCTATTGCCTTGCAGAGATTGCGCGATTCGCGGCGAGAGCGGGCACAGCAGATGATTGCCAAGCTGCGTAGCCTGGGCATGAAAATTGAGTGGCAGCGAGTGTCTGAGCTAGCACAGGGAGGTTCTGTATGCAGGCCTCACATAGCTCAAGCTTTGTTTGAGAAAAGCTATGTTGGCTCTGAGAAGGAGGCTTTTGACAAATACATTGGTCATGATGGTCCTGCATATGTGGAGCGGTACAAATTGCTTCCAGCCGAAGCAGTTAAGCTGATTCTAGATGCTCAAGGATTGCCTGTATTAGCTCACCCGATAGACATCCTTGATTTAAATGAGTTTGTCCCCAAGTTGAAATCAGTAGGTCTAATCGGCATAGAAGTCTATTATCGTGATTACAGTTCAGGTATAATTGAAGAGCTACTGAAAGTCGCTAATCAGCATGCCCTTGTTCCCACGGGAGGTACTGATTATCATGCTTTTGGTGATGGTTTAGAGGTTATGATTGGAGGGGCACTGACTCCCGCTCAGTCTGTGGAGCGGTTGTTTGCCCTGGCTGACAAGCATAGTTTAGAGTTACCAAAGCAGCATAAGCTTTAACTTCGATTAAACTGTGCATAAATAGCTATAAGGAGGAACGAGTAAACCATGGAAGCATTTCGTGAAATTTTCTGGGATATAGCTTTTGGTTCTCTTATCTTGTATCCTCTGGGTGCAGCCGCTCTTGGGATTTTTATTTATGCTATATACCGTCGTTGTCGCCTGTGGGCAGTCGGTAAGCCTGATAAGAGGTGGGATAATCTAGGTAAGAGAATTTGGGATTTTATAGTTGTTGGGATAATTGATGGCATTTTTCATAGGCGATTCTTCCGCGAACCATACCCCGGGATAATGCATTTTCTCCTGTTTGCTGGGGCTGTTGTTCTGCTAGTTGGAACAGCCCTCGACGTTATAGACCATTACGTTTTTCATTTTATAAGTGGGAATATTTATCTTGGCCTTAGTTTTGCGCTGGATATGGGTGGGGTATTTATGTTGGTTGGCGCTATCATGGCCGTGGTTCGTCGGTATGTCCAGAAGCCGGAAAGGTTAAATACCGTGCTGGACAATACCGTTGTTTTAACCCTCATCTTTGTCGTTGTAATCACTGGCTTCTTTATCGAAGCCTTTCGTATGCTGACGGCTATTCCAGAAGGCTTATCTCAGCCTGAATTTTACAGCCATCCAGAGTGGTCGATTTGGGCTTTTGTGGGCTATGCTATAGCTGGCCTGTTTTCCGGTTTATCCGAAAGCACTAGGTTAGCCTGGTATATTGGCTTATGGTGGTTTCATGCCGCCCTGGCTTTAGGCGCTATTTTCTACGTCTGTCTCTCATTCGACAAGCTGACCCATATCATCGTGTCACCGGTTAATGTCTTTTTCAAGTCGTCTCGACCCAAGGGCGCATTGGCGCCGATTAATATTGAGGAAGCTGAGACCTTTGGTGTCAGTAAGATAGAAGATTTTACCTGGAAACAACTCTTTGATTTGGATGCCTGTACTGACTGCGGTAGGTGTCAGGATAGATGCCCGGCTTATCTTACAGGCAAGCCTTTATCTCCACGCAAGGTAATACAAGATCTGAAAGCCCATTTGCTCGATAGAAGCAGTGCTTTGCTGACCGCCAAAGCGGCTACTCCCACAGATGGTGGTGGAGCCAAGTCTCTGATTGGGGAGGTGATACTTGAGGATGAGCTTTGGTCATGTACCACCTGCCGTGCTTGCCAGGAAATATGTCCTGTATTTGTTGAGCATATTGATAAGATTGTGGATATGCGTCGCAATTTGGTCTTGGAACAAGCTAAGGTACCTGAGACTGGTGAAGCCGCTTTGAGGTGCATTGAGGCCAGAGGCCACAGTTGTAGGGGAACTACGCTTACCAGGACTGACTGGACCAGTGGACTGGATATCAAGCTCCTATCTGAGGAGAGCAATGTTGATTTGATATATTACGTAGGCTGTGCTGCGGCTTTGGAAGATAGGAGTATGAAGATAGCTGTAGCTATGGGCAAGATATTGAAAGCTGCCGGTGTCAGGTTTGCTATCCTTGGCCCTGAGGAGACCTGCTGTGGTGAGCCGGCAAGAAGGCTAGGCAACGAATACCTATTTCAGATGCAGGCGACGAAGAATATCGAGCTGTTTAAGAACTACAACGCAAAGAAGATAGTCACCACCTGTCCGCATTGTTTTAACACTATTAAGAATGAGTACACTCAGTTTGGTGGTGATTTTGAGGTTGTCCATCATACACAGTTTATCGCTGAACTGCTGAAGCAGGGTAAGATTAAACCAGCTTTGATGAGAGATGGGAAATTAACCTATCACGATTCTTGTTATCTCGGTAGACACAACGACATATATGAGGCTCCGAGACAGGTACTGGCCAGCGTCTCGCCATCCCGGCTGCTGGAGATGAGGCGTGTTCGGCGGAACGGATTTTGTTGCGGTGCTGGAGGTGGACGCTACTGGATGGAGGAGCGCATTGGCAAGCGGATCAGCGAAGAGCGCATTGAGCATGCAATCGAGACCAAAGCTGATATCGTAGCTGCAGCCTGCCCTTATTGTTTGCAGATGTTTGAAGATGCTATTAAAGCGAAAGCGGTGGAAGAATCATTCAAAGCTGCAGACATTGCTGAGTTGCTGGCAGCACAACTTGGTTAAGAGGCTACTGAGTAGGCCAAGGCTCGCTGCAAAAACAGAGTGTATTGAGGGGGTGCTAAGATGTGGGATGCTTCTAAGTGCAACTTTTGTGGCGATTGTTTGCTGAAGTGTCTTTATGTTGATTATGACAAGGACAGGGCCGTAGCTGAAATCAAGGCGCTTATAGAAGGCAAACGGGCTGAAATCTTGATCCAATGTGTCACTTGCTGTGCCTGCAGGGAGTATTGTCCTACAGGAGCTGACCCCTATGACCTTATCCTGAAGGCACAAGAGAAATATGGGGCATTTCCCGTGCCCACGGAAGTAGCAGCTGCGTTCGACTTTGTTGCTCAGATTCCCAGTGAGCTGATACCTGGTGACCCCGATAAGCCTGTACTCTCACTCTGTGTTATGGAGCGCCAGCTTCCTGAAGGAGCCCTTAATAGCCAGTTATTTGAAGGTATGACCATAGTCAAGGGAGGAGACTATTTTTGTTACATCGGCTATGTGCATGTTGGCAAAGAAAGCCCCATTGAGAAGAGTGCCGGGAAATTCATTGATAAAATTGCCAGCTTGGGTAAGGAAATCATATTCATCCACGATGACTGCTATGCTATGGTACATGCCAAGGTCAAGGACTACGGTGTCACTGTGCCATTTAAGTACAGGCATATCTTCGAATACCTGCGCAATTATCTGAGAGACCACCGGAGCAGCGTTACCAAGCTAAATAAGAAGGTG
This sequence comes from Chloroflexota bacterium, assembly GCA_016875875.1. NCBI lineage: Bacteria > Bacillati > Chloroflexota > Chloroflexota bacterium. The sequence continues at coordinate 166,345 of VGOP01000001.1, forward strand.
GCTTACCAGCGTCCCTGTGCTTCGAGATATACTCCGGAGAAGGACGTCTTACTTGATGAGATTTTCGAGCTCATTGGAGTGGAGCGAATGCCGCGGAGATATGACCGTGAGAGCGCTCTCTGTTGCACAGGCCCGCTGATCAATGTCAACCGGGAGCGGGCTGTTAGCATACAGGTAAAGAATATCGGAGATGCCATAGCTAGTGGTGCTGATGCTTTAGTTACCCTTTGCCCTGTGTGTGATCGTGTGCTGAGGCGTCCGACCTCAGAACGGGGCTTTAACAAGATTTTCATTACCGATCTCTGTCGTATGGCTCTAGGGGAGAAGTTGTTTCCGGCATAGGTTGGCTAGTTTCAGGCCCACTTGAAATATTGCTTGGAGAATTATTTCAAAAATTGCCACGATGTTTTCTAGGCTAACGACTGACGGTGCTAGGTTGGTATTCGAGCAGTTTCTTCAGTCGGTCGGGGTTACTGCTCTTCATCTTGGCTTCTTCTAAAGCTACTATTTTCTTCCTCACTAAATCGGCTAGTGCTTGGTCAAGGGTTTGCATGCCTTCGCTGGAGCTGAGTTGCATTACACTGTGTAGCTCAAATGTCTTGCCTTCCCGAACAAGGTTCTTGACCGCAGAATTGCCAATCATGATTTCGAAAGCGGCTATTCTACCTTTACCCGTAGTCCGTGGCAATAGGGTCTGAGATAAGACTGCGACTATTACCTGTGAGAATTGTAGTCTGATTTGAGGTTGCTGGCTGGGTGGGAATATATCAATTATACGGTCAACAGTCTGAGGTGCATCAGTGGTGTGCAGTGTGCCCATCACGATGTGTCCGGTTTCAGCGGCCCTCATCGCCGTCTGTACGGTTTCAAAATCTCTGAGCTCACCAACCACTATAACATCCGGGTCATGCCGTAGGGCGTGGATGAGAGCAATATCGAATGACTTAGTATCATCGCCAAGGTCTCGCTGGGCGATTAGGCATTTGATGTTGTGGTGCAAATATTCAATCGGGTCCTCAATGGTGATTACGTTGCGGGCAATGTTCTCATTGAGGTAATTAAGCATAGCGGCCATAGTGGTGGATTTGCCGCTGCCCGTTGGACCAGTGATCAGGATGAGTCCTCTTGGTTTGAGAATAAGCTCCTTGCACATCTGCGGTAGCTGTAGCTCATCGATTGTAAATACTTTAAAGGGCACCAGGCGGAAAGCAAGACTTATTGACCCCCTTTGCTGCATGACACTCACCCGGAATCTGGCTAACCCAGGGACACTGTAGGCGAAGTCAAGCTCCTTTTCTAGGTGGAAGCGACTCCTTTGCTCTTGAGTAGAAATATGTTTAAACGCCGCTTCGATTTCCTCCGGTTTGAGTGGCGGTAGCTGCATTTGCGGTCTAAGCTCGCCGTCAACGCGCAGCACTGGTGGTGCGGGCACCCTTAAATGCAGGTCTGAGGCTTTTTGGTCTACCATTAGATTTAGAAGTTCAATTATATGTTCCATAACAGTACCTCCGTAGGATTCACTTATTTATCAAGGCGACAACGGGGAGATGGTCAGAGGCAGTGCTTAATGGCACCTCAACAGTTTTTGTATAGAGGTCGGGTGATAGCCAGATGTAGTCTATGCGCTTGTATGGATTGTCTGAGGTAAAGGTGTATGCTAGATAAGGGTCCATTTTTATTCCGACGTCTGTAAGGCTAGCTTGCCGCAACGTAATTATCTCTGGATAATCAGGTTGTGCGTTGAAGTCGCCTAATAGTACAGTGCGATTGTTGCCGATGTCATTTAAGAAGTCGAGTATGGTTAAGGTTTGAAGCTGGCGAATTTCCACATCCTCATCGAGATGGTGTAAATGGGTGGCGATGACCTTTAGGTGTTCACCGTTTCCAAGGTCTATTAATGCTGCGATGAAGCCGCGCTTTATGAACAGATCACGAGGTGGCAGATCCTCCCTTGAATATGCCAGTATCGGGTAGCGACTCAGGATGGCATTGCCCCAAAAGGGGTCTGCAGTTGGTCCAAAAATATATGGCATGTGCAATCGCTGAGATAACCACGCCAGCATGTCTACTCGGCCACTGACTACCCAACCTCTTGATACTTCTTGTAAGGCGACGATATCAGGATTATTGCGTTCAATAACTTGGGCGATTTCTTCCATATTCAGTTTCCCCTTTGTGTTAAAGCCATTGTGCAGGTTGTAGGTCATAATGCGGATGGGGAAACCTTGTCCGGTAACTGCTGCTGGTGCCCGCCATGTGATTGCTCCGGCCAAAGGCAATACTAGGAGAATCAGAGCGAATATTGGTACCAGCCATAACTTTGGGTCAACCTTTATCTCTTGTTGTCGGAAGATTAAGGTGCATATGGCGCAGACTGCAACGATGCCCCCGGCTATGGGTTCCAGGGCGGCGTTGCTGTAGGGAAGGCTGATATCGTAGACAGCGTAGTAGGCAAGCATGAGCGCTAGAAATAAGACCGTGCCAATGCCATTGGCAATCCAGACGCCGGAGCGCTGTGTTTTGCCTGTGCTGGTGGTGATGCCAATTAAAGCCATCACTATAAGTGCCGATACCAGCACTTGTCCGACTAGAAACAGCAGGGCTATTAAGGCTGCTGGTTCTTGGTAGCCAAATGCCAGAGCTGCGGTCAGGATAATGCCGGCGCCTAATGCCCAGGGCCATAACATGCGCCAGTTCTTGCTGAGAAGCCAGGCAGCGGCGGCCAGACCCGCTAGCTGGGCCAGTAGCGTCAGCCCGAAGGCTATCGGCAGTGGCCAACTGGTTAGCGTTGCTACACGTGGTATGTTCTGGAAAACTACCAACTCCAGGAACAAGAAAGGTCCGATGGCTAGCCAGGTAAATGGCCGTGCAGTATAGGTTTTGCCAGATTTGGTGCGGCCTGATGCTGTTGAACTGGCCTTGATTGTGTCTGTAACACCCACGAGGAGCACTAGTTGGATTATGACCAGTAGCACTGTTAGCAGCAATGGTAGCGGTTCCACCTGCCAGACGGTATCATATGTGCCAAAGGTGCCGTTAATGGCAACATCCAGTGCTAGCCCGCCTAGAAGTCCTAAGGCGTAGCGGGAGATAGCGGAGCCACCTTTGAGTCGTGCATATTCGAAGCAGGTTGGCAAAAAGATGACGAACAAAATTGTTCCTGCTATTGCTAGGATTAAATTAAAGAGCGGCTCACCCCACCAGGGTTGCATAAATAATCTCAGTATGCCTAGCCCAGCGGCGGTGATTACCAGTAGGCGACGGTTGCCTGCGAGCTGATTTAAGGGGCCGGCGAGGAAGCCGGTGAGGAAAATCAAGAGTCCTATTGTACCAAGCTCAATTGTACCCCAACCCATCCGATCGCTGAGTATCCAGAACATGCCTGGCACCAACACCCTGAGCACTTGCATGCCGAATAAGACTGTGACTGCGGTTATTGTTAATTCAGTCAATAGAGGTCGAGCTGCTAGCCAGTCGGCAAATATGGATATCCTGTCTTTTCTGGCTGTAGACTTAGCTCTACCTGGCATTGCGTCTCCTTTTTGACACAGCTTCTTGCAATAATTAGATATCTCTGAATCAGGTGCTCTCTTGTTTCCTGCGCCTGTTGTTTCGGGAGCTTATGATACGGCTATGAAGTCTAGCTGTCAAGTTCTTTTGTGTGAAGTTGAGCGTGCAAGTTGGCTCCCGAGGTAGGACTCGAACCTACGACCAAGCGGTTAACAGCCGCCCGCTCTACCACTGAGCTACTCGGGAATGGCTTGCCAATCTGGACTCAGGTTGAGCTTTGCAGGTTTTAATTTAGCAGGCAGACCACATATTATAGCATCGTGCCTTTGGCGACGACAACAGCTCTAGCCTTTCAGTTTCACCTCGGCCAGGCGGCTATAGACAGCTCCGCCGGGTAAAAGCTGGCTTTTCATCAAGCTGAGGCTTTTTGCGTCTACCTTATAATTGACCTCAACGGGTGTCTTCATGACCAGTTCGCCGAAATCTCTTCTGTCTCCGGGTGAAACCCCCTCCCGCAAACGGGCCAGAGTTAAATGGGGTGTGAACGGACGCGTTTCTTTGGCAAAGCCCAGCGGAGCCAGGCCATTATCGATACGCTGTTGCCAGGCTACTAATTTATTTATCTCGCCTCTAATGCCTAACCAGAGGACACGTGGCTGCCTCAAGTTAGGAAAAGCACCTACTTCAGTGATTTCTACCTGAAATGGGCTAACGCCATTACTGGCTTGTTCCATAACCTTGGCTACCTCGGATACTTTCTGGGGAGATATGTTGCCCAAGAATTTGAGCGTAAGATGAATACTCTCAGGGCCCACCCATTTTACGAAGGTATGCTGAGGTAATTTCAACTCAGCTTGCAGCCGATGCAGGCCAGATTTGACCTCTTCAGGCAATTCAATAGCAATAAAAGAACGAATTTGCTCGTTGCTCAATGTCTTTACCACCTGGCAAAAGAATAACCTGGATTACACGATAGCCAATAGCTTTTGTGCATTCCCTCCAAGAATTTTAGCTTTGTCTTCTTGCCCAAGCTCGGTTGACTCGATCTGGTCTATTATCCGTCTTGGTGACAGAAGGGGGTAGTCGCTGCCGAAGAGGATTTTATTGCTGCCTGTGATGTCAGCTACCTGCTTGAAGATCTGTGGTTTATACAGAAACGGTGTAGCCGCGGTATCGAAGTAAACATTATTCAATGCCTTGCCTACTTCAGGCATCAAGGCATAAAAAGGCAAACCACCGCCCCAGTGAGCGCAGACTACTTTCAAATCAGGGAAGTTCAAGATGAAAGGATAGATGACTTCAGGGGTGATGCTTCCCTTGCCGAAGTACTGATGTCCCACCGGCTCGGAGACGTGCGTGAGGAAAATCAGGTTATGTTTTATGGCCGTCTCTACTACGGGTTTCATTATTTTGTTGTCCTTGAAGTCAAAGCCCTGGATATCAGGTCTCATCTCCCCGATTCCCTTGGCTCCGTTCCGGGCGCAGCGTTCCAACTCTTTGATAGCTTTGTCACCGGCAAGAGGTTGAATGACACAGAAGCCGATAAGCCGCTCAGGATAACGGGTGATAGCCTCCAGAATATAGTCGTTTGTCTCGACGCAAAGCTCATGGCTCGTCCATCCTAGATTGAGGATTACTGATTTATGAATGTTATGTTCATCCATGCTGGCAATTACTTCTTCGGCTGTTGCCAGTTTAGCTTTTGGTTCAGCATATAGTAGGGAAAAGCAGGCATCACCGAGGTATTTATGGCGCCTTTCCTTTATTTCTGGCGGCACCACGTGGGTATGAAAGTCTGTAATCATCTCAAGCATTATAATGTAGGAACTTGATATTCTCAACTAAATTTTGATATTTAATGGGGAAGCACGAAGAGGGTGAGGTTGATAATATATGTATAGACATAGGTTGCCTCACTGGCCTATAATTAGTAATCCATTGAGGCATGGCACCTATGGCTGACTTACGAACCAAAGGTAAGTTCGATTTGTCCGTCCCCGAACTTGAGAAGATGGCAAAGCAGTTGCGCCGTCACGTTATCACCATGATAGCCACGGCGGGCAGCGGACATCCCGGCGGTTCTCTTTCTGCTGCCGACATTGTCACTGCCCTTTACTTCAAGGTCATGCGTCATGACCCCAGAAATCCGCAGTGGCCTGACCGAGACCGGTTCGTCCTGAGCAAGGGACATGCCGCCCCTATACTCTACGCTGCACTGGCTGAATGTGGTTACTTTCCCGTTGAGGAGCTGTCCACCTTGAGAAAACTGGGCAGCCGGCTTCAGGGGCACACTGACAGAACATTGACCCCGGGTGTAGAGATGTCGGCCGGCTCTCTGGGGCAGGGCTTGTCTTTCGGCATCGGCGTTGCCCTGGCAGGCAGGCTCGATAAGCGTGGCTATCACACATATGTGCTTCTCGGCGATGGGGAATGTGAGGAAGGGCAAATCTGGGAAGCTGCCATGTCTGCCCCTCACTTCCAGCTAGATAATCTAACGGTTGTAGTCGACCACAATGGGATACAGCTTGACGGTCGATGCTGTGACATCATGGGCCTTGAGTCGCTGGCTGACAAATGGCGGGCTTTTAACTGGCATGTCATCGAGATAGACGGACATGAAATGAAGCAGATTTTGCAGGCTTTGAAAGAGGCCAGGGAAATAAAAGGAAGGCCGACGGTAATCATCGCCAACACGGTCAAGGGCAAAGGCGTCAGCTTTATGGAGGGGAATGTTGATTTTCATGGCAAGGCTCCCAATGCGCAGGAGACTGAGATAGCTTTGAAGGAGCTGGCATGACCGCTTATGCGGAGTTATCCACCCGTGAAGCTTACGGCAAATTCCTGGTGGAACTGGGCCAGGAATATAAAGATATTGTAGTCCTTGATGCTGACCTGTCCCGGTCGACGATGACCAAATACTTCGCCGAGAAATTCCCGGAGCGGTTCTTCCAGTGCGGCTTGGAAGAGCAGAACATGATGAGCATTGCCGCCGGGCTGGCAGCAACGGGTAAGATACCGTTCGTCAGCACCTTTGCCGTTTTTGCTGCCTGCCGCTGTTTTGACCAGGTCAGGGTATGCATCGCCCAGCCCAAACTTAACGTGAAGATTGTAGCTACTCACGGCGGCATCACCGTGGGTGAAGACGGCGCTTCGCATCATGCCATCGAAGACCTGGCGCTCTATTGCTCCCTGCCCGGGTTTAATGTCGTCGTTCCGGCTGATGCCATCGAGACGGTTGAGGCGGTAAGAGTTGCCGCAGCTACCGAAGGCCCCTTTTATATCAGGCTCGGCCGTCCCAAATTCCCACCAGTTTATACCGAGGGCTACCGCTTCAATTTAGGCAAGGCGGTGACAATGAGAGACGGCAAAGATGCCACCATTATCGCCTGCGGCATTATGGTTTCCAAGGCCTTGGAGGCGGCTAACGTGCTGGCATCGCAGGGCATAGACTGTCGGGTGCTCAACATGCCCACCTTAAAGCCGCTGGATGAGCCAGCTATTATTGCAGCCGCTACGCAGACGGGGGCTATTGTAGTTGCCGAAGAGCATCTGCTTCACGGCGGCCTGGGCAGCCTGGTAGCTCTGGTGGTAGCCAGAGAAAAGCCGGTGCCCATGGGCTTTATCGGCATCAAAGACGTCTATACCAAATCAGGTAAGCCCGACGAACTTCTCCAGAAAAATGGCCTTACCGCCGGAGCCATTGAGCAGGCGGTGAAAGTACTTGGCATTAGGAGACGTGGCTAACTATAGCTTGAATCCCGTGGGTCGTATTTCGGGCTACAAGGTACTCACTAAGCGTGTGTACTAAAATTAGACAATCAGGGCTATTCTGGCGTAGACCTGCGGTGGGTTTTGACTTGTCGAGTTTTGCGTACTCCACCTGGCTTCTTTCGTTTATGTCCCCGTACATGAACTATTTTCTTGCCCTTTGTAGTCTTACCCATCAGAGCCACCTTTTATCCTTTTGCTGTGTGATATACTCTACCACATCTGTGTATTGCTTTTGCATTGATTTGATCAGAGCCTTCTGAACTCTTTGAGTATTTTCCCCCAGCTGTTCCATGTATTGCGTGTACAATGTCAAGCGAGATTGGCGTTCTCGTTTGAATGGGGTGTGTTCTTTACTTTTTAATTACCCAATTAGCAATGCTGTGGTAAGAGGACTTAAGTTTGTCTGCTATCCACTGTCGAAACGTGGGGAATCTTATTAAACAAGCAACTAAGATTGCTATGGCTGTTGAAAAAACAATCTTTGCCCAAATATGCACTGCGACGTATTGCCAAATCTTAGGCCACAGTACCAAAGCGAACAACGCAAGGCTCAGGACAATAATGGCAATACGCTCATAATTAATTTGGTTCTTGTCTTCCATCTTGCCCGTATCAATAGGAGCAGTACTATTGCCATATGATTCAGAAGTGTCTTTCCCACCGAAGTAGGCTTGCTCGATTTGGTCCTTCAGTCTGTCCCAATCCCACAGTTCTACATTGGTTTTGGTAGCATACTTTTTGGCGTCTTTAGTAAATGACGACGTGGTAATACATATGGCTTTGTTGCATCGATAGTATCCCCGTGCCCCGCATACCTCTTGAACTGCTTTAACGCCCGCTCGATTTCCTTTTGCGAACAGCTTGGTTTGTACGGCAATTTTTGTGTCATTCTTCGTCGCGATAATGTCTGCGCCCTTGTCTCCTTTAAATACGGTGGTTTCGGCCTCATAGTCCGAGTCTTTGAACAATTGGCAAATGAACTCCTCGAAGTCACGGGGGGACATATCCGCAAACCTGATTGCTATTCTCCTCCTTATCTTGTCCAAATGGCCTGCATTAGGACTCACTCGAAAAACCCTCGCCTTTTGTTGATATTGTATGTCTTCTCCTACAGATGCAGCTGTACCTGCTTTTGGTTTGGCAAATACGACTGAATGCCACAATTTGTGCATGTTGTACATACGGAGTTCCAAAAGCAACTAGGACTCCCTTATCGGGACATTGAAGGATTCGCTGCACGTTCCCCCTCCTACCCGTTGTTTGAACACACCGTCAAATCGTTCTATCAGATATGATGTGCCATGACAATTATACATCAACTCAAAGCAGAATAGAATACGCTGTACTCATGCACACATTTTCATAGGATAAGACAAGCAGCTACGATTAATAATAAATGACTATTAATATATTACATAAAGCTAGTTGCTGGGCAAAGTAGCTTGGCTTGTCAAGCAGATTGGGTGGAGCCTTAAGCAAGGTTGATATACCGAGGGAGGGACTCGGACTTACACCCTTTATCAGACCTGTATTAACAGAAACAAGCCACTGAAAAAGAGAAGTGTGTAAGTCAGCACCTTGAACCAGAACTCCTTGACGTGAATCAAGCTGCCTACAATGATACCTATTGCCAGTCCGGGCAGCACCATGGCTGTCATCCCCAGTTTAGCCAAGTCCATCTGCCCTCCCACCAGGAAGCCGATGATTAATCCCACGTTAAGCATAAGCCAGAGCATGGACAGAGTGGCGCGGAAGATTTCCTGCGTACTGAACTGACGGCTGGCATAGTACACAATCGGTGGACCTCCGGTGGCGAACAAGCCGTGGAAAATACCGCCGCCGATAAGAAGGGGAACGCGATAGCACCAGCGTAGCTGACCGCCGGGCGCCTTCTTGATGAAGAGTATAGCCAGCTCGGCAAGAGACACGATGATAATAAAGCCGCCAAGCACCGCCTTCAGCGTATCTTCATTGGCGATTTCTCTGCTGAATATGCCGATGACCATGCCTGCTGCGGCTAGCGGCAGTATAAACAGCAACAGGATGCGCCAATCGATGTAACGGTACCATCTGGCTACCAGCCAGATGCTCTGCAATAAGCCAAGGACGACCAGCATCGGCACCAGTGTCTCCAGAGGCAGTAGGTGAATGCCCAGAGCCAGGGCGATTAGGGTGGAGCCGAAGCCCAGTATGGTCTCGGCAGTGTGCGCCAGGACAAGTATGCAGCCCAGAAGGAAAAGCGTCAAAGCCATGGCATCAGTTAGTGGACACGGTAAAGGTCGTTCAGGTATTGCACGGCAAAATCCTTGGCCATGCCGCGGTCAGGCATGGAGCCTATCATACCGTACATGGCAGCCTCGCCGGTGATATCCTCTGGTTTCAGCTTTGCCACTTCTTTGACTGCGGCGCGCAAATCAGCCAAGAAAGGTTCCACGATGGTGGCATGAATTGGAGAGATGGTCATATGCAGGCAGGGTGGTAAATGCTGGCTATCGATGTACCACCGGTATTCCTTCATCTTCTCGCCCAGGGCAAAGATATTGAGCACATCGCTACCGATGGCAAACACGGTAGCCAGCGGTTTCCCCAGCACATATAGCTCAGGGATGGATTCTATGCCTTCGAGTAGCCTTTTCGTCGCCTCCATGCTTTTCTTAGCCAGATTCGTGTAGCCTTCCATTCCAAGGTATTTCAGTGCTGCCCAGCTCGAGGCTATGGGGCCGCCCGGCCTGGAGCCGGAGACGTTAGGGGTAGCATAGACGCCGCCGGGCCAGTCGGCATAGGCGAAAATCTGGTATTGCCTGAGATCTGGATTCCGGTACAGTATCACCGATGCCCCCTTGGGCGTGAAGCCGTACTTGTGGATGTCAGCCGATATGGAGCACACGCCCGGGATTTGAAAATCGAAGGTCGGTATGGGATAGCCCAGCTTGTTAACGAAAGGCAGCACCAGGCCGCCGACACAGGCATCCACGTGCATCCAGATGTCGTTCTTGGCTGCCACCTCGGCCAGGTCTTCTATAGGGTCGATGATACCATGAGGATATGACGGCGCAGAGCCTACCATCATGACCGTATTTGTGGTGATAGCCTGGCGCATGGCATCTACGTCGGCAGCCAGGGTTTTCTTGTCCGTGGGCACAATCACGGTCCTCAGCCCCAGATAGTGTGCAGCTTTGTTAAAGGCTGGGTGCGCAGAAAGCGGCATTAGCAGCTCGGGATGGGTAATGTGGGGTTTCCTGGCGCGGGCATATTCGCGCACTGCCTTGACTGCCACCATGATGCTCTCCGAACCGCCGGAGGTCATGTTGCCCACCGTATCAGATTTGCCGTGGAATAAGTTTGCCATCATGGAGGCAACCTCGGTCTCCATCTTCAGCAGACTGGGAAAGGCAAAGGGGCTGAGGCCGTTTTCCACCACAAACATGGTATAGGCTTCCTCGGTTACTCTGGCTGCGTCTTCACCAGCATTGAAGATAAGGCTGAACATACGTCCATGCTTCCAGTCGCTATCGCCCGATTTCAGCGAGCGCAGAGTAGACAGAAGCTCCTCTCGGGGCGTTCCTTTCTGGGGAAATTCAATGCTAGCCATGGCTTTGCTCCTTCCTTGCTTCAGATGAGCCTAACAGGAGATTATCCGGTATTTAAAATCAGAACGTGTGCAGGATATAGGCTACGGCAATACCCAGGTAAGTGCCTATAACCCAGCCGATGATGCCGGTGATGACGCCAGAAACGATGACCTCCTTGTTCTTTAAGGCAGCTGCCACCATGGGAACAAAAGGCGGTGAATAGAGACCAGCTACAGAGGTAATGATGACAGTATCGGCATCGATTTTGGCGAGGGCAGAAAGTGCCACGTGTACTGCAACGGAGACGAGATAGACGAAAGCCACCAGTCCTATCATGGCAGGTGCAGTATTCAGCAACTTCTGAACGTCAGCCATAGAGCTGACCACCAGACAGAATATCAGTATCAAGTATTGACCGAGCTGGAAGGTCATGGGGATGCGCCTGATAGCTGGAATGAAAGAGAATGCTATCCCCAGCGTAGAAACCGTTAGTATGGCTACTACCATGGCGAACTCCTGGGGAACCACTAAGGTCAGCGCAGCACCGACGGCAAAGATGCCGACGGCGATGCCAAAAGCGCCCAGCAGCGGCAGTATCACTTTGCGCTGGAATATGCCGGCATAAGAGTCGAAATTAGCCTGTTCCTGGTTCTGACTCTCGTCTCCCAGGTGTTGGAATGGCGGTAAGAACTTGAGCAGAATCCTTTGCAGGACAGTGATTACTATGAGCAGCCAGATGGCACCTATAATTACGTCGGAGGCGTGGGTTGCCACGTAGACCGTGGGGTCGATATTGAGCGCTGTGCCGATAGCTGCCAGGTTGGGTGTGCCGCCGGTATAGACACCGATAAGCATACCGGATACCTTCCATGTCTCCTCGCCTATCAGAGACCTGAATATAAAATAACCGGCACAGACAACTATCACCACTGACAGAACCACGAAAGTGAATGACAGCAGCGATTTACCGGCTAGTCTCGACCATTTCTTGATATCTATGGAGAAAAAGATGAGGGGTATGGCCAGGGGGATGACTAGAGTCATCAACGTATCCTGTACGCCGAAGATGTTTTCGGGCAGGATACCGATGTTGCCGATAATGATGCCAACGGCGTAACAGATGACTACGGCACCAAGCTTATTGAGAACGGGGAACCTCTGGCACAGATAGATGACCAGGGCTGGAAATAGGACGAAGAATATGGCCCAGAAGATGTTCACAGCATACCTCCTTTGAAGTTTAAGCTGATGCTAACCATTGCACCTGTGCTATACAGAAAGGCATTATATCATGTCAATGAACCGTGAAACCATACTAATTAGCAGGCACTGGATGCAACCAGTCTGCGTGGTCACGGCAGAATTCATTTGTTCCAGGTAGGACATGGCGAAAGGTCTGCAGATTACAAGATACCATAGGTGCAGTCAGGGGCTGATTAACAGTTTGTATATGGGAGGTAATAGTGCCGCGGGAGGGACTCGAATCCACATCTCCTCGGGGAGAGCTCGATGTTTGCGGCAGACTGCCGCAGGCTAGATGGCTCAGCCGCCGCCGAAACCTACCTTGACCTCGTCTCCGCTGACTAGAATGGGCACTATGCCCTTGCCGCCAGATAGACGCATGACCTTTTCGATGGCCTTGGGATTGTTTTCAGTGCTGATTTCCTCATAGGACACGCCGCGCTCCTCGAGGTCCTGCTTGGCTGCAGCGCAGTAGGGACAACCTGGCGTGGTGTAGATAACTACCTTCTGTGGCACTGTGGCGACCTTCCGCTTCTCATCCAGCTCATAGAGCTTCTCGATGACGAACTGCACATAGTTGTCGCATTTATCCTTCCAGATTCCAGACTCCTGGAACTGCTGGTATCCGCCGGGCTTGGAGAAGTCTATACCAACCAGGTCAAGGCAGATGATGGTACCGAACCTTTTGGTGAAACTCCTGACCAGTTCGTTAGCATCCTGGCGTGCATCGAGCCGCGCCTGCTTTGCCTTCTGCTTGTCTTCTGATGAGCAGCGATGGTGCAGTCCCAGATACACTGCCCCGGAAGATATGGCTCCACAGGGTGCTTGTTGCTGGCCACCTATGCCACCGGTGAAAGCGATGCCTGGCCAGAGCAGGTCTTCATTGCCTAGTTCGTAGGCTTCCCACATAACTTGCAGGACTGCGGGGCCTCAGTGATAGCCGCGGTGCATGAGCTCGAGAGCGCGCTCCTTGGCCTCTTGTAACGACATCTTAAGCGTCATAGCTTCATCCTTCTCCAGTGTTTTGACTAGGATTGCTGCAGTAGTAACTGTGGTTATGTTAATCTCTCTGCCCGCCGGTGTCAAGGAATCCGAGAAGCCGGCAAAGGCCAATGTTGCAACGCAGTGTCAGGGGGAATATTCTGTTAACCGGTCACCAGGGTAGGGTTAACGGAACTAAAGTGCCGAGGGAGGGACTCGAACCCACACCTCCTTGCGGAGAGCGGATTTTAAGTCCGCCGCGTCTGCCATTCCGCCACCTCGGCAAGAGGTGAGCAAAAAGTGGAGGCGGCGAGCGGATTTGAACCGCTGAATAGGGGTTTTGCAGACCCCCGCCTTAACCACTTGGCTACGCCGCCTTAAATTACTTTGGAGCGGAAGACGAGATTCGAACTCGCGACCTTCTCCTTGGCAAGGAGACGTTCTACCACTGAACTACTTCCGCACGTTGTTACTATAGCAAGTGTATTATATGAAAGTGTTTGTCAACAATATGTTTCTTTAGTAAATATTCTAATTATATCAAAAATGGTGCCGAGGAGGAGATTTGAACTCCTACGGGCTTACGCCCACCACCCCCTCAAGATGGCGTGTCTACCTATTCCACCACCTCGGCACTTAACTCCCACAGCATCCTCGATTTTGCAGGTATTCAACACTGGCAGGGGCGGCAGGATTCGAACCCGCGACCTGCGGTTTTGGAGACCGCTGCTCTACCAATTGAGCTACACCCCTGTATTCTGAAATCCCAGTACCCCTGGGGCGATTCGAACGCCCGACACGCGGTTTAGGAAACCGCTGCTCTATCCATCTGAGCTACAGGGGCAGCAAGCTAAGTTTAGTACCGCGCCTTCTTGATTACGTACCCCTCTGGGGTAATGACCCTTTCCAGCTGCATTCCCGGGCCAGGCACTGTTTCCTCCTCTGCTTCTTCTGCCTCTTCTTCCCGTTCAGGTTCCTCTCTAACTGCAGCCCTTTTAGGAGCCACGGCTCTGCCCTCAGTGCTAGTAGGTAAGGCTTTCTTTGGCCTCTGCCTGAGTTCCTTTAAAGCCGTATCCAAATCCTGGAGAATCTCTACAATTCGGCTCTCAACCATAGCGTTGGAGTCGTCTGTCGCCATATTTTCGATCTGAGTAACATAGTCCTGGAGTCTAAAGCTCTGCTCCTCCAACTCTTTAATCTGCTCAGCCAGCTTATTTGCCATAGACTGTATCTCCGGAATCTCCGAATCGAGGAGATTTTTGACAATATTCCTGACTTTATCCCTCCGAGGCTTTCTTGCCATCTTCGTAACCTTCCTTAATATTTTGGCGGAACCTAGTCTTTCTAGGGTTAACTTGTGTTGTATTTCATACCCCGCCTGTCAACTAATTATAACAACGGGACATTGTCAATGCAACAGACTCAAGTGGTTGAGATGGCTAGCAGGTATAATTCCTTGACTTTTGCCATAGCTTTTTCTATACTAACAGCCCGTAGCTAGTATCCCATGAAAAATTCGCTTCGCTCTTTTTCATGGGAACCCCAGAGAAGCCATTGAGCAATTCTGGCTCTTGGAATACGAAGTTCTTAAAGGGTCAATAGCTAACTGACATTGGGTGTCTGGTGGGTTATAATCTTGCCCGAGTGGCGCAATGGTAGCGCAACCGACTTGTAATCGGTAGGTTAGTGGGTTCGACTCCCCTCTCGGGCTTTGGCTTTAGGGTTGGGTTGGGAGGGGTGCCGGAGTGGACAATCGGAGCAGACTGTAAATCTGCCGCCTTTAGGCTACGTAGGTTCGAATCCTACCCCCTCCACCATCTTGGAGATTTGTTTAAGGCAGCTCCGTTTAATGTAGTTGCGACCCTTTAGGGTCGCATTGGCGAGGCTAAAGCCTCGCTGCTACAAAGTACTATTGTGTTTGAGATTTTGCGGCTTTAATAAAATAGTGTATAATTTAAAGCCATACTGTATAATATATGGAAATTTGCCCACATAGCTCAGCAGGTAGAGCACGTTCTTGGTAAGAACGGGGTCACCAGTTCGAATCTGGTTGTGGGCTGTGTAAAGAAGGAGGTTTTGTAAAATGGCAAAGAAGGTCTTTCAGCGTACTAAACCCCATCTCAATGTGGGGACAATAGGCCACGTTGATCATGGTAAGACGACTTTGACTTCGGCGATTACTTTATGTCTATCTAAGCAAGGAGATACTCAATTCCGTGCCTTCGATTCCATAGACAACGCACCTGAAGAGAAGGCGCGTGGCTTGACAATTGCTATTGCTCATATTGAATATGAGACTGCAAAACGGCACTACGCTCACGTGGATTGTCCGGGGCATGCCGACTATATCAAGAATATGATAACTGGTGCGGCTCAGATGGACGGGGCAGTACTGGTGGTTAGTGCACCTGATGGTCCAATGCCTCAGACACGTGAGCATATTCTTCTGGCTCGGCAGGTAGAGGTGCCCAGTATACTGGTGGCATTGAACAAGGTAGATATGATGGAAGACCCGGAGCTGCTGGACCTTGTTGAGCTTGAAGTAAGAGACCTGCTGTCCAAATACCAATTTCCGGGAGATAAGACTCCTATTGTCCGGGTGAGTGCCCTTAAGGCACTGGAATGTGGTTGTGGTAAGCGAGATTGCGAGTGGTGCGGCAAAATCCTGCAGTTGGCTGATGCTATTGATGAATGGGTGCCGCTTCCGGTCAGACCTAAGGATAAGCCCTTCTTGATGCCGGTAGAGGACGTATTCGGCATCAAGGGGCGTGGCACTGTAGCCACGGGCAGGGTGGAGCGAGGTGTGGTTAAGACGGGAGATGAGATCGAGATTGTAGGCATAAAAGATACACGTAAGACTGTGGTAACCGGGGTGGAGATGTTCCATAAGACCCTGGAGATAGGAGAGCCTGGAGATGCTGTCGGCTGCTTACTCAGGGGCATAGAGCGTGAGGATATAGAAAGAGGCCAGGTTTTGGCAGCACCGGGATCGGTTACGCCACATACGCATTTCGAGGCTCAGGTCTATGTACTAACCAAGGAAGAGGGCGGTCGGCACACTCCGTTCTTTAACGGCTATAAGCCTCAGCTCTATATCAGGACGCTGGACATTACTGGAACTGCGGAGTTGCCTAAAGGTGTGGAGATGGTCATGCCTGGTGACGACATAAAAATGACCATAAAGCTTATTTACCCCGTAGCTTTGGAGGCGGGACTGCGTTTTGCCATTCGAGAGGGAGGCAAGACCGTCGGAGCTGGGGTCATCGGTAAAATCCTTGAATAAACATGGCAAAGAAAGGTGAGTTGCGTGGTATCATTCATCTGGCTTGCACTGAATGCCAGGAGAGAACATATACCACCGATAAGAATAAACAGAATGACCCTCAGCGGTTGGAGCTGAGGAAATATTGCCCTCGTTGCCGTAGTCATACGCTCCATCGGGAGACTAAGTAATCCTTGACCAAGAAGAGTCAGCCTCAAATTATCGCCAAGAAAAGGTCTCGTTTTGCTTTTATTGGTGATATTATAGGTGAGTTGAGGAAGGTAACCTGGCCGTCAAGGCGGGATACCATACGGCTGACAATCATGGTCCTCATTGTATGTGTTGCGGTAGGGCTCTTTTTGGGGGCGCTTGACTATGGCTTTGCTGAGTTGGTGGCTAAAGTGCTTTTAGGTGGGGGTTAGACTGTGAAGAATGGCGACAAACGGTGGTATATCGTGCATACTTACTCCGGTTATGAAGACCGTGTTCAGAAGGCTTTAGAACAGCGGATTAAGTTTATGGATGCTGAGGATAAGATATTCAAGATCAAGATACCAATTGAGGAGGAGATTGAGATCAGAAGTGGGCAGCGGCGCACGGTGACCAAGAAGGTCTTTCCTGGGTATGTTTTGGTGCAGATGCAGATGGATGATGACAGTTGGAATGTGGTGCGTAATACGCCTGGTATAACTGGCTTTGTTGGCAGCGGGAACAAACCAACACCTCTGACTGAAGAGGAGGTCAATGCTATCCTTCAGAAGGCTGGAGGCGCACCCCAGGTTAAAGTGGGCTTCAGGAAGGGAGAGAGTGTTCGTGTGGTTGATGGTCCTTTTACTGACTTCGTTGGGGTGGTTGATGAAATAAGTGTGGCGAAGGGGAAGGTAAAAGTGATGCTGACTCTTTTCGGGCGAGAGACATCTGTGGAACTTGACTTTTTACAGGTGCAGAGGTTATAGATGGCAAAAAAGGTTAAGGCTATTATTAAACTTCAGATTGAAGCAGGTAAAGCTACCCCAGCGCCTCCAGTTGGTCCGGCGTTAGGGCAGCATGGAGTCAATATTATGGCTTTCTGCAAGGATTATAACGAGCAGACTAGCTCCCAGGCAGGGTCTATTGTTCCGGTGGAGATAACTGTATATGAAGACAGGTCATTCATTTTCATCACTAAAACACCGCCGGCATCTGACCTGCTAAAAAAAGCCTTAAGTATTGAGAAAGGTAGCAGCACTACGGGCCAGCAAAATGTGGGCACATTGTCTCGCGAAAAGGTCTATGAGATTGCCCGAATTAAGATGAAGGACTTAAATGCGGTAGACGTTGAAGGAGCAGCGCGGATTATTGAAGGCACCGCTCGCAGCATGGGAATTGACGTGGAGTAAATTATGGTATTTCGAGGGAAAAAATATAAAGAAGCAACTAAACTCCTTGATAGAGAGAACGCATATGCGCCTCGTGAGGCTGTTGAACTGGCTAAAAAAGCTGCCTTTGCTGGCTTTGATGAGACAGTCGAGCTGCACTTGAGGATGGGTGTCGACCCTAGAAGTGCTGACCAGCAGGTGCGAGGCATAGCCCTTCTACCTAATGGTTTAGGTAAGAAGGTTCGGATTCTCGTCTTTGCCCAGGGTGAAGCAGCTAGAGCTGCTGAAGAGGCTGGGGCTGATTACGTTGGCAGCGATGACATTGTTAAGAAGATTGAAGATGGCTGGCTTGACTTTGATGTGGGTATAGCCACTCCGGATATGATGGGGAAAGTTGGAAAGCTGGGTAAAATACTGGGGCGTAGAGGATTAATGCCCAATCCTAAGTCAGGTACAGTTGTGGTTGGAGAAGATGTGCCTAGGGCTATTGCCGAAGCTCGCAAAGGTCGGGTGGAATTTCGGCTGGACAGGACAGCGATTATTCATGTGCCCATCGGAAAGGCGAGCTTTGAAGAAACTAAGCTTCTAGAAAACCTAACCGCGCTGGTGGAAGCTGTAATGAAGGCTAAACCTGGGGGGGCCAAGGGGCAATACATTAAAAGTGCTTTCCTGACAACTACCATGGGGCCCGGTATTAGACTTGACCTGAGGCCTCTGATATCGTGATTTTGGGCCCTGAGCTCTTTATGAATTGAATAGCAGACTTCTTTTTCGTGCCCATGACAGCAGGTGCCGGAGGGCTTAAAGAATATGCCTGCCGAGGTACCTTTGTTTGGCGGGTTTTAGGTCCTTGTGTCACGGCACAAGGACTTTTTAATTTTCAGGAGTGTGACTATGTTGAAAGAAAAAAAAGAACAGATGATAGATGAGCTGGCTGGAAGCTTGTCTCGGTGCACCATTGCTGTGGCCA
Organism: Chloroflexota bacterium; assembly: GCA_016875875.1. NCBI lineage: Bacteria > Bacillati > Chloroflexota > Chloroflexota bacterium. The sequence goes on from VGOP01000001.1 coordinate 185,011, forward strand.
CTGATTATCGTGGGCTTACGGCAAAGGAAATGGTGCAGTTGCGTCGGCGTTTAACCGAGCTGGGTATAGAGTATAGAGTGATAAAAAACACCCTTACGCTGTTTGCCGCCGAGAGAGCTGGCAAAAAGCAGCTAGGAGCATTGCTAACTGGACCCGTGGCTATAGCTTTTGGCTACGATGATGTGATTAAGCCAGCTCAGGTTTTGAGAGAGCATATTCGCTCTACAGGCTCGGTGCTGAAAATCAAAGGTGGCATTCTTGGTGATAGGCTGCTTACCGCCGAGGATATCGCTAATCTGGCTACTATACCGCCCAAGGATGTTCTAGTTGCAAGGCTGGTGGGACAGTTACAAGCCCCGCTGCAAGCTTTACATAACGTTTTAAGTGCACCTTTGCGTGGTCTTTTGAATGTGATGCAAGCAAGAGTTCAACAAGTTGAAGGAGGATGAAATGTCACAGGAACAAATTGAGTCAGAACAACCTAAGGTCGAAGAAGAACCAAAGGCTAAGAAGCAATCTAAGGCTAAGGAGACTTCATCAACAGGAGCTAAAGCGATGACAAAGGAAGACATTATAGCTGTAGTGAAGAATATGACCGTGTTGGAGTTAGCCGAATTGGTTAAGGCTCTGGAGGACGAATTTGGGGTGACTGCAGCGGCACCGATGGCTATGGCACCTGTAGCTGCGGGGGCACCAGCAGCGGCAGCAGCCGAGGAGGAAAAATCGGAGTTCACCGTAATCCTGAAGGAAATCGGCGAGAATAAAATCAATGTGATTAAGGCGGTGCGAGAGGTGACCACTCTGGGTCTAAAAGAGGCTAAAGATTTGGTGGAGAGTGCCCCTAAACCAGTCAAAGAAGGTGTCAATAAGGATGAAGCGGCTTCTATCAAGAAGAAGCTTGAGGAAGCTGGGGCCAAGGTGGAGGTTAAATAGGGTAGTACGATTAGCCCTAGTTTTGGACGGCATCATTGTAGGGACAGACCTAGAGATAGTTTAATGTTATTGCGAGGGGCGTAAGCCCCGAAGCAATCCCAGAGATTGCCGCGCTTCGCTCGCAGTGACAGGACGGAATTGTTAAATGCTCTCAGACTTGAGGGTCTGTCCTTTGATTTTCTGTCAATCGCTAGCCAGTTTTGGCCTAAATGGTCTAAGATTGAGTCCAGTTAAAGTTAAGGGGGGTTAATATGGCTGAAGTGGAATTCTACGAAGTGACTGCTGAGGTAATATCTCAAAAAGGCACCTGCACTTTGGGTCACAAGGCTGGTGACAAGTTTCTCATTGCGGATAAGACTCCACCTGGCATGTGCGCCTGGGCGTTTTACACGCTTTTCCCTTTTATTTCAGCTCTGCAGTTTGGTGGCTCTTTCCCGTGGGAAGAGGACCGAGATAAGGCTACAGTCGCTTGCCCAGACCCGGCAAATCCCGTCGTTTTCGAGTTGAAGCGTTTGCGGAAATAGTTTGTTGCTCGTTCAACTCGAAGCAGCTCAGCCATGGGGTAAGCTGTTATCCTGCAGCATCCGGCGTGAGAGATGGTTGTAATTTCCTAAATAATACCTAGAAGGCTTGACAAACCTCTGCTGTTATGTATACGCTTTAGACTTAAGTTAAACAATTCCTTCATCTGTTGAGCGTCTGGCTATCGTAGTCGGGCATCGGTGGTAATTGGGCAGATGGAAGCAGAACAATGCTATAAAGTACTCTATGATATAGCACAGAAACTTAACTCCAAATTGGCACCCGAAGAGGTGCTGCGAACTATTGTGGAGAGCATCCGTGATGCCGCAGACGTTAAAGGATGCTCGTTAATGTTGCTAACCCCAGACCGTCAAGAATTAATACATAGCGTAGCTTGTGGGCTGAGTAATTGGTATGTACGAAAAGGGCCGGTAAGAGTAGATGCGGCTATAGCACAGGCTCTTGATGGTAAACCGGTGGCAGTCCTTGATGCTACCACTGATACGCGGGTTCAGTACAAGGAACAGGCAAAAAAGGAGGGTGTGGTGTCTATGCTTTCCCTGCCTCTTACGCGGCGTGGGCAGGTCATTGGTATTGTACGTATTTATACTTCGGAGCTGCGCCGGTTTTCTGACCAAGAGATAGATTTCTTTAGTGTCCTGGCTAATCTAGGGGCTGTTGCCTTGGAGAGAGCAGAGTTGCTAGAAGAAGAAAAAAGGCAGTTTCTTCGCTTTGTCAGCATTGCCGCCCATGACTTGAAAGCTCCTCTTGCTGCCATACAGACTTTCTTGGGAGTGATACTGGATGGTCTTGCTGGGGATTTGAACGAGAAGCAAAGACACATGATGCAAAGAGCCAGCCAGAGAATTAATGAACTTCTCAATCTTATAAGCAATCTGCTGGATATTCCTCGCATTGAGCTGGGCCAGTTAGTTCAGGAGATGACGGAGGTATCGCTGGCTCAAGTGATAGATAGCTTTATTGAAGAAGGCTCCAGCCTAGCGGAGCAGAAGGGGCTAAGATTCTCGGCGCATATACAGCCAAATCTGTCTTGTGTATATGGTGCGCCTATCAGGCTGAAGCAAGTGATAACCAATCTGGTGAATAATGCCATTAACTATACTGACGAAGGTGAAGTGGTTATGAGGGTGATGGAGACAGACAGCGAGATTTTGGTGGAGGTGGCCGATACGGGCTGTGGCATTCCTCCTGATGACATACCAAGGCTATTTAAAGACTTCTTCCGTGGCAGCAACGCTGGGCCTAAAGGGACAGGCTTAGGCTTATCTATCTCGAGGAGAATTGTAGAAGCTCATGGTGGCAAGATATGGGCTGAAAGTCCCTGTGCTGAAACCGGCAAAGGCAGCAAGTTCTGCTTTACGCTCCCCAGAAAAGCGAAAGTAGCTGCATAATCATCGCCTGTATGTGCGGATGTAGAGTTTTGCTTTATAATATGGATTGTCGTGGAGCTATTTGATATAATTCGCAGCGCAGATGACGATGGTAGGTAAGAAGGTTCTGGTAGTTGATGATGACCCTGATATTCTAGATGCGATAAGCATGATTTTAGAGGCTCAGGGCTGCAATGTGGTCTTCGCCCGTGACGGTTCGGAGTGTCTGGAAAAGCTTGCCTCGGAGAAACCTGACTTAATGATACTTGATCTTTTAATGCCTAAGGTGGATGGTTTTGCCGTTTACAAAGAGCTCCATTCTCCCAAGTGGTCTGAGTATCGCGATATGCCAGTCCTTATTTTAAGCTCGGTGCGGGAGGAGTCCAGCCGCCGTCGTTATGAGCTGGAAACCGGCCAAGTGCTTAAACCAGATGAGTACTTAGAGAAACCGATATTGCCACGGGTTTTACTAGATTGTGTCGAAAAGCTACTTAAACGAAAGCAACGAGTCTAGACTTCAGTGAAATGCTTTGAGGAGGTGACAGGATAATGAAAAGCAAAACCAAGATTCTTCTTGTTGATGATGACAAAGACTTTGTGGAAGCGACTAAGCTTGTCTTAGAGAGTAAGCCTTATGAAGTGGTAGTTGCTTGCAATGGTGATGAGGGGTTGGCGAAGGCGAGGCAAGAAAAGCCCGATTTGATCATCTTGGACATAATAATGCCAGTCAAGGACGGGTTTAGTGCTGCAGAACAGCTTAAGAAAGACTCTGAGCTTAAAAAGATACCTGTTATAATGTTGACAAGCTTCTCAGAAAAAGGCGGGGAGACTTCTCTTAGTGTCAGTCAAGGATTCACTTTGGATACCGAGGACTATGTGGACAAGCCGGTATCTCCTCAGGAGTTGTTGCAAAGGGTGGAGCGGTTACTTAAAAAGTAACGTGATTACTCTGGGTGTATTTCTTTTCGTGGTGGCAGTTTTTCTTTGCCGACCAGTTTACCTTGTAGGTCTCTTAGCCTTCTAGCGATAACTCTTACCAGACTTTTCATTATCTCGTAGCCAAGTGAATGGTTGCAATCCATCAGTTGGTTAAGCTCAGTGCCTGATACCGCTACCACAGTAGAGCGCTTGATACAAATTGCTGACATATTTCGAGAATGAGGAGCTACCAATGATGACCAGCCGAAAACATCCCCTTTAGTTACGGTATCAACAGAAACTCTTACTGGTTCCCTTGTCCCTCGTCCTTTGCGCGATGCCACTACTAGTCTTATCTCCCCTTCCTCTAGAATGTGGAAATCTTTGGCTACATCGTTCTCGCGGAATACGGACTCGCCTGCGCTATAGGTGTTCCTTCGCCATGAGGGCAGACTAGCTATTTTTTGTAGATCGCTGTCATCGAGACCGATGAACACCTCACACCGCTTGAGTAATTGCATGATATCCATTTAGGCATCCCCTTGTATTAATGAGATCATGGTATTCTAGCATCATTATAGCTAGCACAGATGACTAGGTAAAGCCGAGCAAGGCATTATATTATCGTGCAAAATACTATGACAGAGATTATATTGGAGACATGTATGATTAACCAAATCGGTTTTATTTTAGAAGTATACTGGTGGCATATTGGGTTTAATAGTGCGGCTCCCTTTGACACATACTGCTAGATGTAGTAAACTCGCTCGATATACTCCGAAAATGGGGAAGCATCTGCTTTAAAGCAGAATGTACTGTTTTTGTTGTGTAATATTTGAAGACATTTTGTATTTTTTCTGTGAATTAAGCGTGACTGAAACCTGAGAGGGGTTGAGGTTGCGATTTTTTAGTGACTGGCATTGTGTGGCAGATTAGCGCAGAGAAGAGGTGAATTTGGAGGCGATCACTATCACGCTCAATGGACGAGAGGTAAGTGGTCAGCCCGGGATGACCATCTTGGATTTGGCCCGAGAGTCCGGTGTGGCCGTTCCCACTCTTTGTCATGATTCTCACCTAGACCCGATTGGTGCTTGCCGCATTTGTATAGTGGAAGATGAGAGATCGGGAGCACTGATGGCATCTTGCGTCACTCCGATAGCACCGGGGATGGTCATTCACACTGAGTCCCCACGAGTACAAGAACGCCGAAAAACTATAATCAAGCTCATGCTGGCTAGCCATCCTGATTCCTGCCTGGTATGCGATAAAGGCAACCGTTGTCAATTGCGCAAGGTAGCATCAGACATGGGTGTGGGTCTGGTAGAGTTCCAGAGGATTCCTCAACTGGCTGTCATCGAGGAAGTGAACCCCTTCGTTGAGAGAGATTTGAGCAAATGCATCCTTTGCGCCAAGTGCATCAGGGCGTGTCAGGAATTGGTTGGCGAAGGTGCTATTGACTATCTCGGTCGAGGATTTGTCTCCAAACCAGCAACGCTTGGTGATCTGCCATTAGAGAACTCCGAATGCACTTTCTGCGGAACGTGTGTGGCATTATGTCCCACCGGTGCCATAATGGAAAAGGACAGAAAGTATACAGGGACAACTACGACAACTATTGGTACAGTCTGTCCATTTTGTGGCTGTGGCTGTGGGGTTTGTTTGGAAATAAAGGACAATCGTTTGGTACGAGCCAGACCCGATGAAAATAATCCGTTGAACCGTGACACCCTTTGCGTCAAGGGAAGCTATGGCTGTGATTTTGTGCATAGTCCAGACAGATTGACCAGCCCCATGGTCAAAGTAAATGGTAATTTTGAGGTGGTGTCATGGGAAGAGGCTTTGGGTGTAGTGGCTGGTGCATTTAAGCGAATAAAGGAGGCTCATGGTCCCAACAGCTTGGCTATTTTAGGCTCTTCTAAGTGTACTAATGAGGAGAACTACTTGTTGCAGCGGTTTACCAGGTGTGTTTTGGGTACAAATAATATTGACAACGGTAGTCGACTCTACAATTCTGCCAGTTACGAAGGTTTGTGGGAGACTATTGGCTGTCGTGGTACCACGAATTCTCTTGATGACCTTGAGCAGGCACAAGTGATACTGATCATCGGTGCTGATCCAACTTCCTCGGCTCCATTAGTAGGATATGCCATTAAGCGTGCTGTTAAGCGTAAGGGTGCCAAGCTGCTGTTGATAAATCTCCAGTGGACAAAGCTCGCCTCTTGGGCACATCTCTGGTTAAGACCAAAAGTTGGTACGGAGTTAGCTCTTATAAATGGCATGGCGAAGGTAATCATAGATGAAAACCTGCTGGATAGAGAGTATGTGGATGGCAAGACAAGCGGTTTTGAGACATTGGCTGATGGTTTAAGGGAATATACGCCAGAGTATGTAGAAGAGGTTACTGGTATCACAGGCGAGGAAATACACCAGGCTGCTAGACTCTTTGCCAAGGCGAGCAAGGCCTGCATTGTTTATGGTGATGGTATTACTCAGTATGTCAATGGAGCAAGCAGTGTAGCCGCCTTGGCGAATTTAGCGATGTTGACCGGAAACATTGGGGATGGAGAGGGTGGCATCTATGCGCTGCAAAGAGAAAATAATGCGCGGGGTGCCAATGACATGGGAACCTTACCCGACTTTTTACCTGGCTATCAGAGTTTTGAGGATGTTCAAGTCAGGAGGAATTTTGAAGCTCGTTGGGGGTGCCAACTGCCTACTGATTCAGGGATATCGGCTCTTGAGATAATAAACGGAGCAGAAGCAGGCAAAATAAGAGGCATGTATATTGTGGGTGAAAACCCGGCAGTGAGTTTCCCGAATTCAAATCTTGTTAGACAGGCATTGGAATCACTCGATTTATTGGTGGTGCAGGATATATTTGTCACTGAGACGGCGAAACTGGCAAAAGTAATCTTGCCAGCTGCGAGTTTTGCTGAAAAGGAAGGCACGTTTACCAATTTTGATGGTACGGTGCAGAGGGTGAGAAAGGCTTTGGAGCCGGCTGGGGGCAGTCTGCCTGATTGGGAGATAATACTTCGATTAGCCAGCGGGATGAGTTCCTCGATGCCGTATTCTTCACCCCGAGAGGTTATGAGTGAGATTGCAGAATTGGTTCCTTTATATCGAGGTGTGGACTATGCCAAGCTGGACATTAAAAGCTATCGCCTTGGCAAAGGTCAAACTACAAGCGGGCACGGAAAGTTTTCTTCTGTTAAGTATATCCCACAGCCAAGTCCAGGAGATGAGTATCCTTTTACTCTTTTAGCTGGAACCACGCTTTATCAGTTCGGTACCAACTCTAGAAGCTCAAGGTCTTCACGGTTGAGGAAATTCTTGCCGGGGGCTTTTGTGGAGATTAGCAGAGCTGATGCTAAAAGACTCAAAGTCGAAGACGGTGATAAGGTCAAGATAGTATCACCTGTTGGCGAGTTGGCGGCTGAGGTAAAAGTTACTGACACACTCAATAAAGGGACGGTCTTTATGCCCGGGTCGTTTCCAGAGAGCCCGGTCAATGGGCTATTTGACATTGTTTTAGACCCTCAGACGAAGGCCCCGGCTCTCAAAACGTGTCACGTAAGACTGGAAAGGATTGAAAGCCATGGCTAATCTGGAAACAAAACCTGAGATTAACTTGGCACGAATAGATGAGCTTATAGCTGAGTATATCGGTCAAAGGTGGGCATTGATCCCGCTCCTTCAGAAAATACAGGAAGAGTTTGGATATATCCCTCCTGAGGCGACACAACCAGTAGCTAGAGCCTTAGGCCTATTTCCTGTGCAAGTGCAAGGGGTAATCTCCTTTTATGCACAGTTGTATACAAAACCGCAGGGGAGAAAGGTTGTCAGGGTGTGTCGGGGAACTGCCTGCCATGTTCGGGGTGGGAAGACGATATTGAAATTGGTGAAACAACAGCTGGGGCTTGAGGAAGGGGAGACCACGCCTGATTACGAATATACATTAGAGACGGTTGCTTGCATAGGGGTCTGTGCCCTGGCACCCAACATAGTTATTGGCACGACAACCTGTGGGCATATGAATCCCAAAAAAGTAGCGCAGTTATTTGGTGAGAGAAAGGGCACGGAATAACATGGCAGACCAGAAGACGGTTTTTGTTTGCCAGGGTACAGGATGTGTTTCAGGAGGCTCTGATGCTGTTTATGACGTGCTTAAGGTGGAAGTAGCACGACATAAACTAGCTGGTGTTGAAGTAGATTTCACCGGTTGTCATGGCTTCTGTGAGCAAGGCCCTAATGTGGTCATTGAACCGGAGGGCATTTTCTACACTCGTGTGGAGCCAAGTGATGCACCAGAGATTGTTAGCTCCCATCTAAAAAATGGCAAGCCAGTAGAGCGCCTCTTCTATCGTGACCCGGTTACTGGCCAAAGCATCCCATACTATTCGGAGATAAACTTTTATAAGAAACAGCAGCGTGTCATTCTGCGCAATTGTGGGCACATCAATCCTGAGAATATCCACCACTACATAGCCAGTGGAGGCTATAGAGCGCTCAGAAAGGTTCTCCTGATAGCGCCTGAAGATGTCATTGAGGAAATCAAGAAGTCCGGGCTGCGTGGTCGGGGTGGGGCTGGTTTTCCTACGGGCCGCAAGTGGGAGTTTTGTCGCAACTCACCCGGCGACACGAAGTATGTCATCTGTAATGCTGATGAAGGTGACCCCGGTGCCTTTATGGACCGCTCTATCCTGGAAGCTGACCCCCATTCTGTTATAGAGGGCTTAACGATTGCGGGATATGCTATAGGTGCCAGAGAGGGCTACATATACGCCCGTGCTGAATACCCACTGGCGGTGAAGCGATTTCGTATTGCGTTAGAGCAAGCCAAGAAGAGAGGTTTTCTGGGTGATAATATCCTTGGTTCGCACTTTTCTTTCATGATTCATGTCAAGGAAGGCGCTGGTGCCTTTGTCTGTGGTGAGGAGACAGCGCTGCTTGCTTCTATTGAAAGCAGGCGGGGCATGCCTCGTCCTCGTCCGCCATTCCCGGCGCAATCAGGCTTGGATGGCAAGCCCAGCAATATCAATAATGTGAAAACCTTGGCCGCAGTCCCCGTCATCATTGACAAGGGGGCAGAGTGGTTTGCCAGCTTAGGCACCGAGAAGAGCAAAGGGACTGCTGTCTTCGCTCTCACCGGTAAGATTGCCAATAGCGGTCTGGTGGAAGTGCCGATGGGTACTCCGCTGGCCACTGTTATCTTCGATATTGGCGGAGGTATCCCTCGTGGCAAGCGGTTTAAAGCAGTGCAGACGGGTGGTCCGTCAGGTGGGTGTATTCCCACCCGGTTTATAGATACCCCAGTGGACTATGACTCTCTGGCTCAACTGGGCTCCATTATGGGTTCTGGTGGTATGGTGGTTATGGATGAAGCTACCTGCATGGTTGAGGTGGCTAGATATTTCTTGAGTTTTACCCAGGATGAGTCCTGTGGGAAATGCGTCCCTTGCCGCTTGGGAACAAGACAGATGCTGGAAATCTTGACCCGAATAACTCAAGGGAAAGGCCGCGATGCAGACATGGACACTCTGCTTAATATAGCCAGGACAGTCAAAGAGTGTTCATTGTGTGGCTTGGGTCAGACATGTCCCAATCCTGTGCTGACGACAATTAATTACTTCCAAGATGAGTATGAGACTCATATAAAGGAGAAGAAGTGCCCTGCTGCTGTCTGTGACTCCTTGATGATATCGCCGTGCCAGCATACCTGTCCGGTGGGGATTAACGTTCCTAAATATGTGGCGCATATCACTGTCGGGGAATATCTGGAGTCCGTTGAGACAATCAGAGACCGAAACCCGTTTCCAGCTATATGCGGGCGCATCTGTCATCATCCCTGTGAAGGCAGATGCCGGCGTGGGGAATTGGATGAATCTGTAGCTATCAGGTCGCTCAAACGTTTTGCTGCTGATTGGTATTTTGACCATATATCTGAGTTGCCTCCGCCAGAGCCCTTCCCCAGAACTAAACGTCAGAAGGTGGCAGTGGTGGGTGCAGGCCCCACTGGACTCAGTTGTGCCTACTACTTAGCTCAGATGGGTTACGGAGTTACCGCCTTTGAGGCTCTACCTGTAGGCGGGGGTATGCTGTCGGTGGCTATACCTGAGTTTCGATTGCCTCGCAGGGTTATTCAACAGGAGATTGATTATATTGCCAAGCGTGGAGTAGACATAAGGTATGACATGCCTATCGGTGTGACCTACACAGTGGATGACCTTCTAAAGAAAGATGGTTACTCAGCCGTGTTTATCGCTGCTGGTGCTCAGAGAAGCCAGCGAATAGGCATACCTGGTGAACTGGAGGACGTTGAGGGTTTCCACTACGGGCTGAGGTTCTTGAGAGATGTTAAAGTGGGCAAGCAGGTTCGAGTCGGGCAGAAAGTGGCGGTCATTGGAGGTGGGAATGTAGCTCTTGATGCTGCGCGTACAGCCCTTCGCCTTGGCGCTGATGAGGTCAACATTTTCTATCGGCGGTCGCGAGAGGAAATGCCAGTGACCGAGGTGGAATATGATGAGGCAGTGGCTGAGGGCGTAGGCATCAATTTCCTCATCAGTCCTACTCGTATAGCCAGTGATAATTGGAAGGTAACCGGCTTGCAGTGCAGCCGTATGCAGTTGGGCGAGATGGATGCCAGTGGGCGCCGCCGCCCGGTGCCGATTCCGGGCTCAGAATTCTTCGCCGAAGCTGATACTGTAATTGCTGCAGTTGGACAAGCTCCTGACCTCTCGTTCTTGCCACCTGACAGCGCTCTCGAGCGGACACGTTGGGAGACACTGGCGGTTGATAGTAATACCTTATCTACTAATGTTCCTGGCGTTTTCGCCGGCGGTGACTTTGTCACTGGCCCGGGCATGGTCATAGATGCTATTGCCGCTGGTAGGAGAGGGGCTTTAGCCATAGATAAATATCTTAAGGCGGATATCACAAGGGTAGAGATGTATGATCTGAAGACCGAGGTCATTGTGGAAGCTGCCACTAAGGTTGAGGAAGAGACGTGGGAGGCGCAACCCCGGCTAGAAGTGCCGACGCTCCCCACCGAAGAAAGGAAGCACAGTTTCGAGGAAATAGAGCTCAGCTTTTCAGAAGAGAAGGCTAAGCAGGAAGCTAAGCGGTGCTTGAGGTGCGACTTGGAGCGATGATGACTGGGATTGCTCGGAGGAATGCTCTATTGGTTAGTTAGGAGGGCACGACGATGAAATCTATCACCAAGCAGAAGTCTTTCGATGAAATCAAAGAACAACTGGAAGGATTAGACAAGGTTTACGTTATTGGCTGTGGTACTTGTGCAACCATGACAAAAACTGGTGGTATAGAGGAAGTCCAATGTATGAAGGACCGTCTTCAGGAACTGGGTAAAATTGTTACCGGCTCGACGGTTATTCCTACTGCTTGTGATGAGATGACAGAAGTCGCCCTCAAAGAGAACAATGGAGCTATCAACAGTTCAAGCTGTATTCTGGTTATGTCTTGTGCCTTAGGGGTGCACAAGGTCAGTTGCTATATTGATAAGCCTGTTATTCCAGCGCTGGATACCCTGTTTATCGGTCTGGAGGATGAGCCGGGCAACTTTCACGAAGTCTGTGCTCAGTGTGGTCACTGTGTTCTGGGACAGACAGCCGGTATCTGCCCGTTAACAGCTTGCCATAAAGGATTGCTAAACGGACCATGCGGTGGCACCAATAAGGGCAAGTGTGAGGTTGACATAACGAAAGATTGTGCCTGGACACTCATATACCAGCGACTGGAAGCGCAGGGCAGGCTTGATATGATGCGAAAGTATCAGCCACCCAAGAACTTCCAGGCGACACCTAGGCCGCGGACGATTAAAATCGCGTGAGGGGGAGGAAACGATTATGGCGACACGCTTTAAAGAAGCTCTTAACTCCGGCAAGTTTGTGATAACCAGTGAGATTGGGCCACCTAAAGGGACGAACATTGAGAAGATGCACCATCACATAGACCTTCTCAAAGATAGAGTCGTTGCCATGAATGTCACTGACCATCAAAGCTCAGTGATGCGTTTTCCGTCGATTGGTGGCTGTCTGGCTATTAAAGAGCGCGGTGGTGAGCCGATTCTTCAGATGACCTGCCGCGATCGCAACCGGCTTGCCCTTCAAGCTGAGCTGCTTTTTGCTTATACCAGGGGCGTAAGGAATGTCCTCTGCCTTACTGGTGACGCTGTCCCTGTTGGCGACCATAAAGAGGCTAAAGGCGTCTTTGACCTGGATTCACTTCAACTGTTGAGAACCATCCGCCTACTGGAATCAGGTAAAGACCTTGGCGGGAATGACCTTGATGGAGCTGTAGAATTCTGTGCTGGAGCCATAGTTACACCTGAAGCCAATCCGATAGAACCTCAGTTGCTCAAGTTTGAAAAGAAAATCGAGGTTGGTGCTGAATTCTTTCAGACTCAGGCCATCTACGACCTGGATAATTTCGCCAAATTCATGAAGTTTGCCCGCCAGTTTTCCGTCAAGATTCTAGCCGGGATAGTATTGCTTACGTCGGCCAGGATGGCGAAGTACATGACTGAGAATGTGCCCGGTATCTTTGTGCCCCAGAATCTGATTGATGAGCTAGCTGCTGCTCCCAAGGGGGAAGCGCTCAATAAAGGCATTGAAATTGCCGGCAGGATGATTGCTGCGCTGAAGAAGGATTCCGTTTGCGATGGAGTTCACGTTATGGCCATCGGCAGGGAAGAATTGGTTCCAGACATACTGGCGGCTGCCGGATTTTAATACGATGCCATCCATTGTACAATTCTTTAGACCGGCCTGTGAGTGGTGGCGGCACAAGCGTACAAGCCTGAAGGTCTGTCTTTACATTCCTGCAAAAATTTACCAGTTTCGGACAAGGTAAGACATATGAGAGCTGTAGGTGTGCTTTTACTTGTTCTGGGAATAGTAGGACTGCTATTAAACTTGATATTGTGGCTTCCTGTCGGATTTAACGTTATTATTGTGGCACTTGTCTCCGCGGTCTGTTTTACGGCTATTTGGGGTGGTGGCAGGCTGTCACAGGCAAGGACAGAGTTTGTGACAGAGCCGGCAAAGAAATATGAGCCAACGGCTCAGCAACCCCAGTGGGTACAGCAGAGCGTCGCTTGTCCTAAATGCGGTTGTCACGTTGTCCCAGGCCAGCGATTCTGTGGAGGCTGCGGTTCAAGCTTGGAATCTTATTGTGCTAGATGCGGAGGTGCTATTACTGCCCCATCAAGATTCTGTGGCAATTGCGGTGCCAAATTGAGCTGAAAGGTTAAGCCGAGTTCGTATTACGGACAGTGGGGGTAAGAAAGAAAAATATGGCTATCGGGCTTCTATATCAGGAAGGACTGAAGGAATACGATTTCGGCCCAGAGAGTTGTGCTTGAATGTAATTGCCTCGGACTGCGAGACAATAAGTGAGGAAGGAGGTTTTGATACATGATAGACAGCAAGCTGGTGGATAACATAAAAGCTTACGGTGCCTGTAGCGGTTCGGGTGAAGAAAGGCGAAAAATTCTTGTCGATGATATAGGGTTCAGGATAGGTGAGAAGGCAGAGTATGTAATCATCACGGGCTGTTTTCAACCTGAGGGAATGCCCCATGTGATGCGAGCGCTGAAAGAGCTGCTCGACCGCTTTAGAGTAGACTATACGCTGTTGCAAAAGGAGTACTGCTGTAGCTGGATGCCTATCGGGCAGCCTGCGGTAATGGCTAAAAACGAAGAGGACATCGCTAAATCCAAAGAGCTGTCCAGAGAGTTTATCTTGGAAAACTTCAAGCAGGCTGAAGCGTTGGGGGCGAAGGCGATTGTGTTGTTCTGCGGTGCCTGCGAACCCAACTATACTAATTGCCGGAGAGATACTAAGCTAGAGGTCATTCCCTATAGCGAGCTTCTTGACCGCTACTTCACCGGCGGCAAGTTGGATGCGGAGTTGGATTATTATGCCGGCTGTTACAGATTTCGGCGACGGATAACTTCTGAGCCAGTGGATGTTTCGCCAGCGGTGCGAGTGCTCAACAAAATCAATGGACTTAGGGTGAATCATCTGGACGCCAATTTGTGCTGCTATATTCCGCCGCATATGGAACAGCTCATTGGTAGCCTGACAACTAAGATTTTGGTCAACATCTGTTCCGGTTGCTATCATAGTCTCAGGGGCAAGTTGCAGGAAAGGCCTGATATTCGGGTAAGAATGCTCCCTGAGGTGGTTCTGGAAGCAATCCAGTAGGTAGCCGGGGCCCAAAGTACTCCTTTTCTTTTTGTTAAGCCCCCAACGAAAGGAGATAAAGGCGTGCAGCATAGTAAGAAAAAGGCGGATGCTAAAGTATCCGCAGCTCAGGTGGCAAGGTTAATTGACCTGGTAAATTATCAGGAAGGCTCTATAGTCAGCAGGGAGATAGTAAGTAAGCCAACAGGAACTATTACCTTATTCGCTTTCGATGAAGGCCAAGGCTTGAGCGAGCATACAGCCCCATTTGACGCTTTAGTTTGTCTACTTGATGGTGAAGCAGAAATCGTTATTTCAGGCAAGCCCTTTTGCTTGAAGGAGGGCGAAATGGTCATAATGCCCGCCAACGAAACACACGCCCTGAGGGCGAGAACTAGACTCAAGATGCTTTTGATAATGATAAGGTCGTGAAGTGTGAATATAAGGTAATGCCGGAATAGTTGGTGTGGATGTAGCAGAATCACATGTTGGTCAAAGATAGAGATAACTAAATGGGTAAGTCGGATATAGTTTTTACTACTTGCAATTGTGATTGGGGTTAATAGTATGTGTTCAAAGTTTTCATACTGAAGCCAAGACCTTAATCTTACCCATGTGGTTGTGAGTCGTCATAGTTACATCGAAAGCAAGCGCCAAAATTCACAGAAACCTTACACTATCTTCACAATAAATTCACGTTCGCCTGCTATTATTTATACCAGAAAGGAGGCGAGTGTACATGAACAAGCTGTTGAAAATCGGGGTCCCAATCCTGATTGCAGTGCTGGCACTGGTTATTGGTACTGGGCTAGTTCTGGCTAAGGAAAATGACACTCCGGTTTTGACTTGTCCCGCAATATCGTATGATTGCGATTACTCGGGATGCTCACAGTGTCCTGGCCTGCAGTATTCTAACTGCCCAAATGCCGGCAATGCCGGTAGATGGGGAGGTTGTGGGGGCGGTGGTTATTGTCGGGGGGCGGGAGGCAGCTATGGGCAAAGGGGATGGTCTGGTGATAGTGATGCCAATTACCAGCCTCCATGCCACAGATTCTAAAAACAACCTTTTTAGATAACTGTCTAGTCGGAATACCGACGTATCAAATTAACCTCCTAAGCGATAGGGGCGAAGGTCGACCACTTCGCCCCTATCAATTTTATATGCTACAATTCAGACTGTAGCACGGTGGGCAAGCAATGGCAGGTAGTAAGATTTTGCTGGTTGACGATGAGCCTAAGGTTTGCGAGCTCGTTAAGGCATACCTCGTAAAGGATGGTTATGATGTTATCATCGCTGCCGATGGCAAAACTGCCGTTGAGCAGGCTCAGCGTCATAAGCCAGACCTTATCCTGTTGGATTTGAATTTGCCTGAACTGGATGGTCTGGAGGTTTGCCGAACCATCAGAAAGCAATCAAACGTGCCGATTATCATGCTTACAGCTCGTGATGAAGAGGTGGATAAAATTGTCGGTCTGGAGATTGGAGCTGATGATTATGTTACCAAGCCGTTCAGTCCCCGTGAGCTTGCTGCCAGGGTCAGTGCTGTATTGCGGAGGTATAGGGAAGGTCCGAAGCAGGGTGAACAGATTATTGCTGGAGAGCTTCGCCTAGACCCGGAAAAACATGAGGCTATTTATACAGGACAACAGCTTAGCCTGACCGCTGCTGAATTTAAATTGCTCGCCGTCCTGGCCCGTAATCCGGGTAGAGTTTATACCAGACTCCAGTTGATGGATTCAGCCTTTGGTGAGTCCTATGAGGGTTATGAGCGCACTATAGATGCTCACATTAAAAATATCAGACAGAAGATGTCAAAATTGGCGCCGGAATCTGCTAACCCGTTGGTTACAATCCGCGGTGTTGGCTACAAATTGGAGAAATAATGATACATAGTTTATCGGTGAAGCTCTCTCTTCTCTTTGTGGGAATTGCCTTGGTGAGTGTGGGTGTTATAGCTCTGTGGGTGAATAATTCGGTCCAGAGTGAATTCTGTAGCTACTGTCAAACAAATTCGCAGATGCAAGCTCCTCCAGGCTCTGTTTGTACTGGTCCAGAGTGTGGTGGTCGGTGTGGGGCGCCGTTTTACATGGGTGAGGCTGAACAAGCTTTTCTTAATGCCGTTCGTAATTCTTTGTGGCTGGCAGCGTTAGTAGCGGTCTTGGTTGGCGTTGCTTTGGGTTTCTTGTTCAGCTGGCTCATTACTGGGCCCATGAGACAACTGACTTTGGCAGCACGTAAAGTTGCCGCCGGCGATTTTTCACATCGGGTTCCCCAGAAATCTGATGATGAGATCGGTGAAGTATCTGATGCTTTTAATACTATGGCTGAGCAGCTGGAGAAGAAGGAGAAGAGCAGGCGCCAGTTACTGGCTGACATCGCCCATGAATTGCGCAATCCACTCAGCATTATCCAGGGGAATTTGGAAGCCTGGCTCGATGGAGTTATTACGCCTGCGCCGGACCAGGTTGCCTCGGTATATGATGAAACCGTGCTTCTTTCCCGATTGGTAACCGACCTTAGGGATCTATCACTGGCGGAAGCCGGCCAACTTAAGTTATATCAGAATGCCACTGAGCTGAGCGAATTCATTTTCGCACAGATAGCCAGTGTCCAAAATCGTTGTCTAGAGAAGCTAATTTCCATTAATGCGGAGCTACCAACCGGATTGCCGTCGGTGTTCATTGACAGGGACCGCATACGTCAAGTGCTGCACAATCTGATTGATAATGCTCTTAGGTATACACGAGCCGGCGGGACTATTAAAATTGGCGCAAGTTACAAAACACCGGGTTGGGTTACGGTATCTGTATCAGATTCGGGAAGCGGCATAGCTACCGAGGACTTACCTCATGTTTTCGACCATTTCTACAAGGCAGACCGGTCGCGGCAGAGGGGGCACGGAGGAGCCGGCATAGGGCTGGCTATGGTGAAGAGGCTCGTAGAATTGCATGGAGGAACGGTGTGGGTGGAAAGCCGTAAGGGCAAGGGAAGCACCTTTTTCTTCACATTGCCTGTGGCCTGATGCCATATACTGAAGGGATAGAGAATGATTCAAGTTGTTATCTACGGCTTTGTTGGCGCTCTTGGTCTTATTACTGGTAGTATTTGCGGTTGCTTTTTCAAAATCAAAGAAAAGGCAATTGGAATTCTCATGGCTTTTGGCGCCGGCGCCTTAATTGCTGCCTTATCCTTTGGTCTCCTAGAGGAATCTTACAGGTTATCCGGGCTTTACCATACAATATGGGCCTTTGCTTTTGGGGGGTTATTATTTGTTTTAGGCGACCTATTGATTATTAAACTGGGAGGGCGAGGCCATAAACGACATTATAATGCTCAAGAAACAACCGGTTGGGCGATTGTTTTAGGAGCGGTTTTAGATGGAATCCCAGAATCTTTAGCCTTGGGTGTTGCTTTGCTGCTTGGTAAAAGCTTGGGTTTTGTGATAATGATTGCCATTTTCTTATCCAATTTCCCAGAAGGTATTTCTTCAGCTTATGACCTTACAAGAACTGGCCAGAAACGTACTAGAGTTCTTCTAACCTGGGTTTTAGTGGCTTTTGTGGGATTTATTTTTGTGATCTTGGGGTATATGGTCTTTGGGCACATTTCTCAAACCGTTTTGGGCGTTACTGAAGCCATAGCCGCTGGAGCGCTTCTGGCTATGGTTTCCTCGACGATGATTCCTGAGTCCTTTAGAGAGAGTGGATTTTCTGCTTCACTGGTTACCATGTTTGGTTTCTTGGTCATCTTTTTCTTATCAAAAATTGCCTTGTGACTTCCCAGATACGGCCGAGTGTATTAGGAAGGCGCTTTGTTCACGGAAGTACAAAAAACGGGTTGGGCTATAGCGTGGTGTCCAGTCCATGATGCATGATTGCACCTCTCAGCGTTTTATGGGAAGGTTCCAATCGTTAGTTGGCCATAGCAACCAGACACCTTCTTGAGAGTTCTTTCAGGGTGCCTCAGATGTTCGTCAATAATTAGCCTGATTTTTTGGGCTGATGCTGACATTTTTGATACTATGGTTGCGTGAGCACAAGTAGTTCTGAGGCTTCGAGACTTCACCGCAGGGCGCTCCTGTTGTCTTACTTCACAGTTGGCTACAATGTACTTGAGGGCGTAGTATCTATTTTTGCCGGGTCGCTGGCCGGTAGTATAGCCTTGGTCGGTTTTGGTCTCGATAGCTTTGGCGAATCCCTTTCGGGCGGTGTCATGATTTGGAGGTTTAGAAAGCACAAAGGCATGTCAGAGGCAGAGAAACAACAAGTTGAGAGGAAAGCAACCAGGCTGGTTGCCTATACTTTCTTCATACTTGGTGCCTATATCTTGTATGAATCGGCTAAGAAGCTGTACCTTAAGGAAATCCCGTTGCCCAGCTTGCTTGGGATTATCATTGCCATTATCTCGGTAATATTGATGCCAATCTTGTTTTACTGGAAATATCAAACCGGCAAGTTACTGAACAGCAGGAGCCTGATAGCAGATTCCAAAGAAACGCTTGCCTGCTTTTTTCTGTCACTGGCTTTGCTTCTAGGGCTGAGTCTAAATTATATGTTCGGCTTGTGGCAGGCAGACCCAATCATAGGCTTAATAGTTGTAGCCTTTCTCATAAGAGAAGGTTATGAGACGCTTAAGGGTGAAGAGTAGCTCTGGCTAGTGATAAGCCAATTATTCTTTCACGAACCCATAGACTATTAAGAATAGTGCTAGGTAATAGGTGACCATGACAAAGTAGTCGACCGCCGGCACCGGCATCATGAATTTATTGATGGCCAGAATCGAATCGGAAACGATAAAAGATATGGCTCCATAAAGTGTGAAGTCGTTCTTTGAAGCCCGTAATGATGCAAAGATGCCCATCAAAGTTATAGCTGTCATATATATGTAGACGGGTATTGCCATCTCTTTGAGGTAGGGTGTCAGGACAAAAGCCATCATCTTAGCATAGACGATGAGGAGAACGACGAAAGGGATCTGAGATTTTTGAGCCTTTAAATCTCTGGAAAAAGTTACTATGAACAGTATGTGGGCGATGAGGAATAATCCCAGGCCAATAACGAAGTACTTTCCTGCTGCTAGTTCTAGGGCTATATCGGCAGCAGCGCAGAACAGGAGAGACGCAAACAGCAGCTTGCCTCTCGAGCCGGAAACTGCTATGAATGCCAGCACAGCCAGGCTTATTGCCGGTATGGCTTTGATGACGAAATTACCGGCGTAAGGTTCTAGCGGTAGGAGACCGATGAAAAGGATAGCGAATGCGAGGAAGATATAGAGCAAGGTCTTTTGCGCAGCGGTCATTTTATTCACCCCCAGATATTAAGGTTGTCTGCATATGTCCTATTATAATCCATTTGTCAATGGCTGGTTTCTATGTTGACAAAGGTTATAATCGGGTATTAGCATATTATTTTAATGCTAATGAATAGCCTGGAGGCAAGCTATGGATATTAAGTTACTGTCGTTATATTTTGTGCTTGGTGGAACGATTGTGAGTTTGGTGACTTATTTTGGGGCTCAGGGGAAGGGGCTGCTTTCTGCTTTCATAGCCTTTTTCCCCAGCATAACCATCGTAACCCTGTTCAGTATATATTTCGCCAGCGGTGTCGGTGCCACGGTTTCCTATTTCAAGGGCATGCTGTTTTTGATACCAGCCTGGGTTCTTTATGCTGTCGCCATGATATTTATCCTGCCTCGGTGGGGGATTATACCTTCTGTTATCATCGGTGTATTCCTTTATGTGGCCGTTGCCTTGGTAACCATGCGGTTTGCCCATTAGTTGCTGTGGCAAAGTAGAACAGGAGAATCTAATTATGGATACGGGGCTTAAAGAAAAATTCAGTATGCTGTGGCAAAAGTACTTTAATGGTGCCGAATTTCCTATTACCTTCTATTATGCTGCTGAAGAAGGGCGTGCCGAGCTGGTTAAGCCTACTTCGGGGCATAGGTGTGTAATCGGCGACCTGTCAAAGGTGAGGAAAGGAAGCTCTTTTTGCTACAATGCGGATTCAGTCGGTTGCTTTGGTGGAAAAAGGTATATCGGATTTAGTCAAAAAATTATGCCTGACTTTGAATATTTCCTTTCCTGTGGAATTCAGGGCAAACTTGAAGGGGAACGCTATAAGAAATCGCCGGAGCTTGTTAAGGAGGGGTTCAAATATGCACCTGCGTTTAAAGCCCCGGCTCGTTTCATAGTCTTCAAGAGGTGGGACAAGCTTGAAAGTTCGGATAATCCGGAAGTTGTCACCTTCTTCGCCCAGCCAGACGTTGTGGCAGGTCTGTTTACGCTGGCGAATTTTGA
This sequence comes from Chloroflexota bacterium, assembly GCA_016875875.1. Classification (NCBI taxonomy): domain Bacteria; kingdom Bacillati; phylum Chloroflexota; species Chloroflexota bacterium. The sequence continues at coordinate 205,279 of VGOP01000001.1, forward strand.
CGAAGCCGAGCCGAATGGGGTATTTGCCCCGTTCTGCGCCGGCTGTGGCTCGATTGTCCAGTATCCTTATCTCGAAGGGAAATCCAGGCGCCCCAGAGGCGTTATCGGCATGTTCGATGTCTCGGCGCGGCCGTTTGCACCCAAAGAGGCGCTCACCTTTTCGGTGCCGATAAATAAGTTTACCCGGATGGTTGCTAATATGGAGGAGAGTTTTCTTATCACCGGCTCGTGGAAGAAGGTGCAGAAGAGGATAGGTTCTGTTGCTCGGTGAGCAAAGGATTATTTCGTAATAGTATAGGCATATGTTAGAGGTTCGAAATCTAACCAAAATATACGGTCTTGGCGAGGTGGAGGTTAGGGCGTTGGATAGTGTGTCTTTCACTGTGGCGACTGGAGACATGGTCTGCATTATGGGCAAGAGCGGTTCAGGGAAATCCACATTGCTCAGGCAGTTAGGGCTGCTTGACAGGCCTACTTCAGGGCAAATAATTCTTGATAATGAAGCTGTAACCGAGCTGTCAGATGACGCTAGAGCCACGCTGCGCCTCCAGCATTTGGGCTACGTTTTCCAGGAATATGCGCTGCTTGCGGAGCTGACCGCTCATGAAAATGTCTATTTACCTGGCATGATGCTCGGAGAAAAGGGAGTTGGCTTCAAGGAAAGGGCTAGAGAGCTGCTTGAGCTGGTTGGCTTGGGGCGCAGGATACGTCATTATCCTAAGGAATTGTCTGGTGGTGAACAGCAGAGGGTGGCCATTGCTCGTGCATTGATAAACAATCCCAGGATTATCTTTGCCGATGAGCCCTGTGCTAATCTGGACACTATATCCAGTAAGAAGGTGATGGAAACATTGGTCAGTCTTAATCAGGAGATGAAGGTTACTGTTATTTTTGTTTCTCATGACCCCGACGATAAAAGATATGCCCGAGGTTTAATCGTGCTCAGCGATGGCAAAATGGTGAAAAAAGGTAGTCCAATACAATGACCAGGTCATTGAGAGTGGCGATATTCCTGGCCTTAAAGTCGATTGTTAAGGGGAATGTCGGCGTCATTATATTAACAATTTTCATGTTAATCCTGGTGACCATGAATCTTCTCTTTGTCCCGGGGCTGATCAGTGGGGCAACCGTGAGCATGAATGCTATACTGATAAAGACCTATTCGGGAGATATTATTATCGAGCCTGAGGGTGATGATAATGTCATAAGCCACGCTGATGACCTTATAGCCAGCATTGAATCTGTAGACGGTGTTGTAGCTGCCAGTGCCAGGAATAACATAAATGCCTACATCACTTTTGAAGATGAGCGGGTCAGTTGCGTTGTCACCGGGATTGAGCCAGCGCGGGAAAAAGCGGTTTTTGAGGTCGCGGAGTGTTTGATTGAGGGCAGATATCTTGATTCTCGCGACCGTGGGCAAATACTCCTGGGCGTTCAGCTAGCCGGTGCCGACCTTGAGGATATTGAGTTGTATTCCAGTTCATTGCGTCATGTGCACGCTGGTGACAAAGTGGTGGTAACTTATAGCAACGGCCCTGAGAAACAGTATACGGCTAAAGGTATATTTGATACGGGATTTATTCAAACTGACATGCAGGCTTTTGTGACCGAGCTGGAATTCAATTCAGTAATGCCGAATATGAATAACAAGGCCAGCAGCATACGAGTCAAGCTAGAAGATGGCGCTGACCCTGAGATAGTAATTGAACGAATAGCCAGTCTAAGAGATGGCCTTGATTTCCAGACATGGGATGAGACTGCTGGGCTTGTGGAGAGCATGACTGATAGCTTTACTCTGATAAATCAGATACTAAACGTAGTCAACTACCTGGTAGCTGGAATTACAGTCTTCATAGTCACCTATGTTGATGTAATCAACAGGCGGCGCCAGATAGGTATACAGCGTGCCATAGGCATTAAATCTAATTCCATTACCATCTCCTATTTAATCCGGGCGCTGTTCTATGCGGTGGTCGGGTTAATTATTGGTATTCTGGCATTCAAGTACCTGATAATCCCCATAGAAGCCCGGCATCCCTTTGAGTTTCCCTTTGGTCCCGCCTATCTCACCACCAGGACTGCTTACACCGCGCGCATGGCTTTCATTCTGCTGGTCGTGTCGCTCGCAGCTGCGTTTATACCAGTGTGGCGGGTAATGAGGATAAAAATTTTGGACGCTATCTGGGGATGAATTGAATGACATTCTCTGCATTTCAGTGAGGTAGTCGGGATGTTCGATATCTTAGCATGGCCACTTCCTCCCGGAAATGTACTGACATTAGCATCGGATGCGTGTATAATTCAATTAGGCCAATATTAGAAAGATGTTTGGTGAATAGCCAATGGCAAGCAAAGGCACGGAGAAAGAGCTCAAAAGATTAACAGCGATCATAGAGCTACACCATAGTATCGGCGCTAATTTAGAGTTGGAGCAGATCTGTCGTATATCGGTAAGAGAGCTTGCAGATGCACTGGGTTGCGATGGGTGTGCCATCATGTTGATTGAGGGCGATGAGGTCAAAATCATGGCAGAAAAAGGCTTTGCCCAAACGTTTGGAGAGATGACATTTAGCGTTGACATGCCGGCCATAAGACATATATTAAATACGAAAGAAGATATCTTTACTGGAGATGTCACCAATAGTCCTGCTGCGAGCTGTGTCCCTCATGGATGTGCTATGAATTCTCTGATTTGCGCTCCTATTATGGTAGATGACGAAGTGAAGGGAATTATTCATTTAGATTCCTCGGAGAAGAATGCTTTTGATAGAGCGGATTTGGAATTTGCCCAACTTTTAGCTAAAGAGATTTCTATAGCCATGGAGAGGTCCTTTCTGTATTCTGAGGTCCGCGATAGTTCAATAAGTGATGGGCTAACTGGTTGCTTTAATCGCAGGAAATTTGATGTGGACATCGCTGTTGAGATTGCCACCGCTAAAAGATATAAAAAGCCACTATCGTTCTTCATGGTAGATGTAGATTGGTTCAAGAAGTACAATGATTTTCACGGGCACCCGAAGGGTGATGCGGTGCTAAACAAATTGGTGAATGTGTTGACATGCCATGTACGATCATCCGACAAAATATACAGGTATGGTGGGGAGGAATTTGCAATTCTGCTTCCGGATACTAACAAGGAGGAGGCTTCATTAATTGCAATTAGGGTGCAGGAAGCAATCGGGCAAGAGCAATTTGAGGGAGAGAAGGAAAGTCAACCCGATGGAAAGGTAACAGTCAGTATTGGCGTTGCCACCTTTCCGGTAGATGCTGATAATAAAGACGGACTGATAACGGCTGCCGACTCGGCGCTTTACAAAGCGAAACAGTCCGGTAGAAATCGGGTTTGCGCTTTTTAGTGACCAGTAATGATAATTAGAATTATGTACGCAATCTGGGGATAAACTCTTAGCCGTTTCGTTATTGCAGAAGCGTTGCAGGATATAAGGGATTAGGGCTTCAAATATTCGAGCACACAAAATAGCGATTTGTTACCGCCTACCTCAGCGGTAAAGTGGGCAGCTGTTAACTGCTTGGCCGTAGGTTCGAATACTACCTCGGGAGCTACCTACCATTAGAATCTTAGTCTAGACCCTCCAATAAGCCTCAACACCATTACTCTTGCTGGTGATATAATATACGCAGGGGTAGTTATGATAAGTGAGCTAAAAGCAGCACTCGACATAGTAGATAGCATACTTCAGAAAGCGAAGGCGAGTGCCGTCGAGAGGAACCGAGACAGAGTCCTAGTTGCGATTTACAGGCTTGGCGACAATGGCCATAAGTCAGTAACCCCAGAGCAATTAGAGACCCAAGGAGGGTTCTCGAAATCGCAGGTGCTGAAGGCCATTGAAGAGGCTGAGGAAAAGGACTGGATAATTGACGTATCCAGTTTCAGTGGGACGGCTTGGTTGCTTAAGCCAAAAGCCATCTACCACATTGAGGGACTACTGAAGCGCTAGAATAAACTGCAGGTTCGAACCACACCGAGTCCTTCATTAAATAATTTGCGATGAACCAAAACAAGAATCAGAATAAAGAGCATCCAATTCGCCCTGATAAATGTATCAACAAGATTAGGGCTTCATGGCATCAAGTCAATTTGCCTCCAGAACCAAATGATTTGTTTAAGATGCTATCCTCTGCTTTTGGATGCTTTGCAGTCGCATTATTTCTGCTTGCACTATTCACTGCAGAACCCTCAAATAATAGCCTCTTGTTATGGCTGTCAGGTTTTTCCTTACTCCTCTCAATTTTCCTTTTTGTAGCTGTGTTCATAAGTAGACACCACCAAAAGTTTTATATATTTACCAAATTATTGGATAAGTACTTTGTAGCCTTCTGGATTTTTATGTTCATTCCTGTAGCTGCCCTAGGCAAAATAATAGATATACTTAATAATATGTCTAAAACTCCGGCACTTGGGCCATACCTACCTGTAATTAATGCAATCTTGATAATCTGTGGCATATTTTTCGTGGTGTATTTTGTAGCGGGAATATGGTTATCTTTCCGATTGCCAAGGGACCAAGTAACTAAAAGACCGATACCACGCTCACTCGAAATAGCATTTCTAGTATCAATTGTCATATGGGGAGTTATGATTATAAGCAATAAGTGGCCTACCCAATTTCCAACAGCGCCATATGGATATATAATTTTGCTGATTCCCGTCCTAACATCGCTATCCATATATATGAAAAAGACTAGTAGAAAGCGGACAACAGCAACTTTGGCTCTAGCATTCGTAGTACTCACCATCATATCGGTGGTTATAATTTGGTTATTACATGCAAATCCTGGTTGGCTCTGGTTCTGTTTTGGTTTACTCACAATTGCAATTGTCTTAATGGGGATTCGTATGAAAAGACTAGAAACCATGAATAAAACTACGTAAATAGAGACTTTTTAATTCGTTCTTATTAACTAATAGTAATACAGGTTCGGGCCATCAGAAGCCTACTAAGTAGCTGAGCCTCGTATAAATGAAGAGTAGACATATCACTAGATTTGGCTCACCTTTATCTCGTACTGGGGCACTCTACTGTGTGTCCGACCAACAAGGCCTAATTCAAATGGACATAGACATGAAACTTACACAGCTACATGCAAAAGGCGTGCTTATTACTTCAGATGTCAAATCTCAAGTTAAAATTGACGTAAAACAGAAAAGTACAGAATACCATGATAAAGTAAACCAGTTAGGTATCCCAGACAAACTTAAAGATTTTTTCTTAATAAAAAGGAAAAGGGATGCTGAACATTGTTCCCGAGACATTGTAGTGTCAGAATATGATTTGTTCTTATTAATACATAATTGCTCTCAGGTTCACTTTACACACCGTTCCAAGTTTAGACAACATATTCCTGCTCATTTAAGAGTATCACAGACTGATAGAGAGCAAATGAAATTAGGAAGTCCAAAGAAATTTCTGACAAAGACTAGGTCGGGTCTGTTGGAACGGAGATATATCCATGTACACTTATTTGAATGCGGCTCAGATTGGCATTGCTTTTATTTCAGCCATCAAGACATTGAACCATCAGGTGCCAACCACTGGAGATACGGTTGCCATTTACACTATGTAAGCCATCTATGGCCAAAATTAAGGAAGAAGTGGGTCTGGAATCAGTTCAATAAACGCTTCACAGAAATATCCGGCAGCCTCCATATAAGATTTGAGCCTTTTGAGTTTCCCCACCCAGACGAAGCTAAAGAAAGTAACCTAATTAATGGAAGTACGCTACCGCCATGGGCGGTTGCCTTTGACCCTAATCTAGCTTGCGGGTGCGGTGCAATTGCATTACCTGTAGCCCAAGTAGCAACTAGAGGATTGTGGGTAATTAAAGTATCCCCACCGTACAAATCAAATCAATAAGATAGCCGCGGCATTTCTTGCCGCGGCACCCTATAGACCTTCTGGTAGATAATCTTGTGCCAACCTGCTTAACAATAGCCTGAGGGATGAGGTCAGCCATCAACAGCTGAGCCAATGTTCGAGAATCAATAGCATCGGTCTTTACTTTGGCTGAGGCGATAGCTTTCACCTTGAGCGGATGAGCAAGAATTATCTCTTCCACAAGGTCTTTGGCTAGCTCATATGTCTTGGACCAATTCCAACATGACTCTATTACCATCTTGGTGTCAGCCTTATCCCCTATGAATTCTCTAAATTCCTCCTCGATATGAGCCAACCTCTTTGCCTTCACCTCTCCGGTTTCTGTGTTAATTAGAGTTGCGTGATCGTATTGCTTGTGACAGTCTAAACCTATATACTTCATTTGGCACCTCCTTGTGATGTATTTGGGTTTTCCCAAGCCTAAACTTTACACCATAGACTGGGGAGGTGCATTATTCTTTCATGTTACCTGAATTGTTACCTAGTTCGAGCTTCTGTGGCGGTATTGGAGGGCTTCGGCGAGGTGGTTGGCTTTGATGATTTCGGCTCTATCCAGGTCGGCTATTGTCCGAGCCAGCTTGAGGACGCGGTGAAAGGCACGGGCGGTGAGGTGGAGCTGTTTCATGGCTGTCCGTAGCAGGCTCTGGGCTGGGGGGTCTACACGGCAGGATTCCTTGACTTCTATGGGTGTCATCTCGGTATTGCACATAAGCTTTGTGCCTTCAAAACGTTTCTGCTGAATCTGCCTGGCGGCTTCAACTCTAGCTCGAACCTTCCCTGAACTTTCGCCTAAGGTTTCATCGGTAAGCTTTTCGTATTCAACTCGTGGAACTTCTATGAAGATGTCGATGCGGTCGAGAAGCGGCCCGCTTATTCTTTTCTGATAGCGGGATATCTCGCTCGAGGAGCATTTGCATTCTTTAACCGGGTCTCCATAATAGCCGCAGGGACAGGGGTTCATGGCGGCTACGAGCATGAAGTTTGCCGGAAAGGTGACACTGCCTTGAGCACGGCTGATGGTGACGACCTTGTCCTCTACAGGCTGGCGCAATGATTCCAGAGACATGTGGCTGAATTCAGGGAACTCATCGAGAAAGAGGACACCGCGGTGGCTTAAGCTTATCTCACCGGGTCTGGGCCAATGCCCGCCGCCAACCAGTCCGGCATGGGAGATTGTGTAATGGGGTGAACGGAAGGGACGTTGGTTTATAAGTGGTGTATCGCTTGAGAGAAGCCCGCTGACGCTATAGATTTTAGTCACCTCCAGAGCTTCGGCTAAGGTCATCATCGGCATTATAGAAGGCAGGGCGCGGGCGAGCATGGTCTTGCCACTGCCCGGCGGCCCGGACATGAGGATATTATGACCACCAGTTGCAGCTACTTCTATGGCACGTTTGGCATGTTCCTGGCCTTTTATATGGGCTAAGTCAACATGGGAAAAGTCGGTGGTGATGTCTCTCCAGTCTTTATCCGGTTGATATTGGGGGATTGATATCTCACCTCGAAGATGGCTGACCAGTTGGGCTAGCGATGTAGATGGGATGACCTTAATGCCGTCCAGCATGGAGGCTTCATTGGCATCATCAGCAGGAACAAAGACATCTGACAAGCCTTTATCCCGGGCTATAGCTACCATGGGCAGGATGCCGTGGGTGTGGCGTAAGCTGCCATCTAAAGAAAGCTCACCGAGGAAAAGCGTTTTTGTTACCTCGGCATATACTTGTTCTGAGCTGAGCAGTATGCCGATAGCGATAGGCAAATCGTAGGCAGGGCCGGCTTTCTTAAGGTCAGCCGGTGCCAGGTTCACCGTAATTCGCCTGGTTGGGAAAATGCAGCCGGAGTTGCGGATAGCAGCACGGACTCGTTCTCTGGCTTCCTGTACGGCGGTATCCGGCAGGCCAACGACGGTAAAAGAGGGAAGCCCTGGAGAGATATCAACCTCTACTTCGACAATAGCTCCTTCCAGCCCGACTACGGCGCAGCTCATTACCTTAGCCAGCATATTCAACTCCTGAGATAGTTAAGGGGTGAAGGGCATATACATGTCATTTAATCACCCGTGACAGGGCTTTCGCCAGCCCGGGGACAGTCTCATATTTTTTGAGCTCTCTTGGTTTAATCCACGTAACCTCGGTATGTTCCCAATCGGTCTTGATTTTTTCCGGAGCCCTTACGTGAAAGAGGAATGGATGCACTATCCATTTTCGGTTCAGGCTTTTGTCGATGATTTCTAACGGCTTGCCCCTTTTTACCAGCTTCAGGTCTTTTTTATACAGCTCTGTTTCCTCGCTGATTTCGGTGAATGCCTGGTCATCGGCGTTTGTCTCGATGTAGCCGCTGACGCCTGCCCAGCTTCTGCGGTAGGTGCTAACCCGACCGCTCCGTCTCAAAATCAGGATTTTACCACCATGCTCAAGGAAGCAGGTGACTACGTGCTTTTCTTCTAGAGTGCTATCGGTTACTTCGCTGAGGCATTTTTGCAGATACTCTTTTAATAGGGTCAATGCCATTTCAGCAGCCTTTTGCTTATTTTGCTCGCGGCTGTCTGAAAAGTGATGCTCTTTAGCCAGGGCCGCGTCTTTGGCTGATAGACCAAGATAGAATAATCCTACGGGTTTCCCCGGCGTGGCACCGGTGGGCCCGGCAATGCCGGTATCGGAAATGCAGATATCTACTTTGAGAAGCTTCCTGCCACCTTCAGCCATCTCTATTGCTGTCTGGGGACTGACGGCGCCATGTTTTTTGATGGTCTGTTTTTTAACCTCAGCAATGTCTGTTTTGGCTTCATTGCTATAGGAAACGATTGAGCCTTTATAGTAGTCGGAGCTGCCCGGAACGTTGGTTATTTTATCGCTTATCCTGCCGCCGGTGGCTGATTCCACTGTGCCAATGGTCAGTAGTTTACCGGTTTTGGCCTGATATTCTTTGAGAAGCTGGGCGATCTCGTCTTGTAATGCTGTCATGTGCCTCCTTTTTCCGCCGATTATAAGGCTGGGCCAATTTTAACAGAAACTTAGATGTGTAAGCTAGGGGAGATAGTCCTGAGATTGCCATGCCTTCGGCTCGCGATGACCATGGGGGAAAGACTGCCATGGCGCGGAGACTCTCCAGCTTTCCTGATATAATTAGGGCTGTGGAGGATTTGTCAGATACAATAACTTTTCTCGGCACGGCTGGTGCCCGGTTTGTAGTAACCAAGCAGTTTCTGGCCTCAGGTGGTGCCTGGCTGAATTTTAGTGGCACTGAGATACTTCTTGACCCCGGTCCCGGCTGTCTTGTTCACAGCGTTAAAAGGAAACTCGGTGCTTCCAAGCTGAAGGCTATCATCCTGTCTCATAAACATTTAGACCATTCCGGCGACATCAATATTATGATTGAAGCTATGACCGAGGGTGGTTGGAAGCAGCGGGGTGTAGTATTCGCCCCATCGGATGCTCTTAATAATGATGCTGTAATTCTGCCGTACTTGCAAAATTATCCACAAAAGATAGATATTTTGTCTGAAGGCAGTTCCTATTCTATAGAGGATATCTCTTTTGAAACTCAGGTGAAACACAGACATCCTGTTGAGACCTATGGTTTTGTTTTCAGAACGCCGCGGCATACGCTTGCCTGGATTACCGACACCAGGTATTTCGATGGACTGTCCAGCTACTATCGGAGTGAGCTATTGGTTATAAATGTGGTCATGCTGGAGACTAAGGGTGGGATTGACCATTTGTCTATACCTGAAGCTAAGCAGATAATCTTGGAAGTGAAACCGAAAATTGCCGTACTCACCCATTTTGGCATGTCAATATGGCGGGCTAAACCCTGGGAATTGGCACAGAAGCTGAGCCAGGACACAGGTATTAAGGTTATTGCGGCTCGTGATGGCATGAGGTTTGATTTGGCGAAGTTGGAAGAGCTATAGAAGCGTGGTGGTTCGTTTTACCTGCAGTCGTTTAATCGCCTTTCTTCAGTCTGGGCAGGGAAATCAGCAGTCTGAACATTACATAAAGTACGAAGATGAGCAAGAGTATGCCTATTAGTAGGGCTAGAAAAAAGAACTCAAGCATGAAGATGGGCAGCATCAGGGTGGAGGAAATCCCTGAGAACTTTCTAGTTTTGATAAAGCTGCGGCGATTGTTTATCCAGACGAAGCCCTGGTTAAGGAGCTTCGGTGGAGTTGCTGGCACGGGAAGCCTTGGTTGGCTGTTAGGCTATTTCATTGGTAGTTAATTATAGCTTGAGGTAATGGCGAAGTCCATTTTGGGTAGTGATGCCTGAATATTATATCGGGACAAGCGGCTGGCATTATGAACACTGGCGGGGGTTTTTTTATCCTGATGAGCTAGCTAAGCCGAAGTGGCTGGACTTTTATGCTCGGTATTTTAATACTGTAGAACTCAATAACAGCTTCTATCGTTTGCCTTCGGAAAAAGCCTTTACCAATTGGCGGGAATCTTCATCCAGAGGTTTTGTTTTCGCCGCTAAAGTCAGTCGCTTCATCACACATATAAAAAGGCTAAAGAATGTGGAAGAGCCGATGCAGAATTTTTTGACACAAGCTGATTTCCTGCGAGATAAGCTTGGGCCGTTTCTATATCAGTTGCCTCCGGGTATGAAGCGTAATGATGAAACCTTGGAGACATTTCTGGCTATCTTACCTCGCCAGTATCGCCATGTCTTCGAGTTTCGCCACGAGTCATGGATTGATGATGGTGTTTTCAATATCCTAAAGGAATGCAATGCTGGCTTGTGTGTCTTCGATATGCCCGATTTCACCTGCCCAGTGGCAGCTACGGCTGATTTCGCCTATGTCCGTTTTCATGGTAGCACCGGCTTATATTGTAGCTGCTATAGCGATGAGGAACTTTCAGGTTGGGCAAAGAAAATCGCTGAGATGGGGAAAAATCTGAAGGCAGTTTATATTTATTTCAATAACGATGCAGGAGCTTATGCGGTGAGAAACGCCAAAACCTTAGCACGGTTATTAACTGAAATTTAACAGAGCATATAGTGGCGAGGCTTTAGCCTCGCCACTAACTCGATTCCGGGCGACCCTAAAAGGTCGCCGTTACATGTGTGGGATAAGTGGGTCGGCCCTGATTTCGTGACTATATTGGTGGGGTTATCGTTGGCTGCGGGCTATTTCTTGAAGGCTTTGCTTCTGATGGCGAAGAGTAGGAGCCCGACGCCAAGTACGCACCAGGTTATAGGGCAAGGTAATGGAAAGCCAGGGATTGGGTTGGGTATTTTGGCGACTATCAGTATCACGTCTACAAGCAACAGTGCGCTACCGATTATCAAAAGCCACCTTGATGCCTTTAACATGGTTCACCTCCTCTTGCCGTAATCATATTATAACTGACAGCACTTGTCTAGCCAGTGAACGTAATCACAGGTATTCCTTTATCTTTTCAGCAAGCTTGTTGGTTATTCCTGCCACCTTGGCAAGCTCATCCATCGATGCCTCTTTGATACCCCGCACTGAGCCGAATTTCCTAAGCAATATTTTTTTGCGCTTAGGGCCGATGCCCGGAATGCTATCCAGAGCTGAAGCTATTCCTTCTTTTTGCCGCAGTCTTTGATGGTAGCCTAAAGCGAAGCGATGGGCTTCATCTCTAATCCTTTGCAGCAGGTACAGCGCTGCGGAAGTATGCGGGATATCAAGTGGTTCGGGTTTACCGGGTATGAATACCTCCTCTTTTTCTTTAGCCAGGCTAGCAGCTGGAACAGAGTCCAACCCCAGTTTCTGCATCACTTCCAGGGCGGCATTGAGATGGCCTTTGCCGCCGTCGATGAGAACGAGGTCAGGTATTATTACCCACTTTTCTTCAGCAGTCAAACGGTGTTTAAATCGTCGTCTTAACACCTCCTGTATCATAGCGTAGTCGTCTATGCCTGCTACTGTCTTGATTCTGAAACGTCGGTAATGTGCCGGCTTGGGTAAGCCTTTATCGAACACAGCCATACTGCCGACCGCGAGATTGCCTCGGATATTGGAAATATCATAGCTCTCTATCCTCAGCGGAATTACGGGTAGGCCAAGTCTCTCCTTCAGCTCTTCCAGGACGAGGGCGGATTCGATGAGTGTTGATTGTTTGGCCTGGTATAAGGCTAATCCCTGACGCGCGTTTTCCACGACTATATCCATTAGCTGCCTCTTGGTTCCTTGACGTGGCACGTGCAATTTAACCGGTGCGCCTCTTTGATTTGCTAGCCATCTGGTGATAACCTCAGGCTCCTCAATGGGATACTGGAGCAGGATCAGTGGTGGTATTGAGGAAGCTGAAGCATAGTATTGTTTGATGAAGCTGGTCATTATCTGGCTCGGTTCTTCATCGCGGATGCCGTCTAGCAGAATATAGTCACGGCCGATGAGTTTGTTGCTGCGGATGAAGAAGATTTCTACGTAAGCTAAGTCCTTGGTCTGTGCCAGGGCAATGGCATCTTGGTCACCTCTTACAGCAATAGCAATCCTCTGTCCTTCAATAACCCTTTTTATGGCTTGGATTTGGTCACGGAGTAGGACTGCTTTTTCGAACTGGAGTTGCTGCGAGGCCTTTTCCATTTTGTGTCTGAGGTCTCGAAGAACTAGCTCTTGCTTGCCTTCGAGAAACATGATGACTTGCTTTATTACTTCGTTGTAATCTTCCTTGCTTACAACACCGATGCAGGGCCCCAAGCAGCGATTGATGTGATACTCAAGGCAAGGCTTGGCATCTTTGCTCGTGATTGTCTTGTTGCAAGAGCGGAAGGGGAAGATTTTCTTAATTAATCTTAATGTCTGGCGTAAAGAGCTGGCGTTAGCGAATGGACCGAAATACCTGTCCCCGTTTTTGTGGAAACGACGAGTAATGTGGACACCCGGCCAATCATTTTTGAGGTCTATCTTAATGTAGGGAAAGGTTTTATCGTCTTTTAAGCGCACATTGTAGCTGGGGCGGTACTTCTTAATTAGGTTGCACTCCAGGATGAGGGCTTCCTGCTCCGAGTCGGTAACTATGGTCTCGAAGTCGCCTATCCCAGCTACTAGCCGCTCCGGCTTGGATGATAGATTAGTGCTGGGGCTGAAGTAAGCTCTCATCCTGTTGCGAAGGCTGGCTGCTTTGCCGACGTAAATGACTTTACCCTGGTTGTCTTTAAAAAGATAGACTCCAGGCTTTGCCGGCAGTGTTTTTAACTGATCCTTGATAGACATGGGAATTCTGCCACAATGTATTGTAGCATCGGATGGAAAAAGTTGACAAAAAGTTTTAAAAATTTTACACATATACGTAGCGTTGCTCGGTTTGTTGTGCTAGAATAAGCAGGGCGTTGTGAAATGGAAGAAGACATAAAGTCCTTCCTCGATTACTTAGCCAGCGAGAAAAAATATTCCAAAAACACTTTGGCAGCTTATAATAACGATTTGAATCAGCTAGCCAACTATGTGAAATCGGAGGGCTCATCGGCTGGATTTGACCTTTCGGAGCCTAGATTTAACGCTGAACTTTTGCCAGGTTATCTGCAAAGTCTGAGGGGAAGAAGGTACACGCCATCTACAGTAGCCCGCAAGATAGCTGCAGCTAAATCCTTCTTCAAGTTTATGGTGGATAGAGGCAGGCTGAGAAGCGATTTGGCACCGAATCTGGCTTCACCTAAGGTGGGCAAACCACTACCTAAGCCCTTACCTGTTTCCGAAGTCCGTCGGCTGTTATCGGAACCAGCAAAGCTTTCCACCGTCGACGCAAAGAGAGATAAAGCAATGCTGGAGGTGCTTTACGCTACTGGCTTAAGAGCCAGTGAACTGATGGCGCTAAACACACGAGATATTGACCTGAAGAAGAATACTGTGCGGTGCTCGGGTTCTAGGGCTCGAGTTATTCCTATTGACCCACCTGTAGCACGGCTTATTAAAGAATATGTTGATGCCGTTCGTCCTGATTTATTGAATGATGAAAAGGAAGTCGCTTTGTTTCTTAATCGCCGTGGCGAACGGCTTACCCGGCAAGGATTCTGGCAGATTGTTCAGGGGTATGCCGATAGGGTTGGGCTTAGTGGTAAGGTCACGCCTCGCAGTCTGCGGCATAGCTTTGCTGCCCATAAGCTTAAGAGTGGTGCCGACTTGCAATCTGTACAGGAGCTTATGGGACATGCTCATATTTCTACTACCAGGGTTTATACTCAGGTGGAGGTTCGTCCTTAATCTGCGGCGAAGCATAACGCTAGATTTTTTGGAGTAAGATTATGGGTAAAAAATCGCGACGGAAAGCTAAATATCGAGCAGGTGGCAAGTTCGCACACAGAGTCCCGGTTGAACGTGTTTATCCGCCTAAACCAACGCTAGAATCTAAAGCAGTAGTGCCTTCGGTTGAACCATCTGTCCCTTCAGTTCAAGCAAAACGCTATCAATACATATTACCTGAGTTGCGGCACATCGGTATAATTTCCGGTGCTCTATTTCTTATCCTTATTATATTAACCTTTATTCTCCGTTGAAGTCTAAAGGTAGTAATTGTGTGGGTTTAGAGGCAGCTAGAGCCAGACTGTTCGATTGCCTCAAGCAAGAGATCCGCGATAGACGTGTGCTTTCAGCTATGGCACGCGTGCCCCGCGAACTCTTTGTATCACCTGACTATTATCATGCAGCTTATGAAGACATGCCTTTGGGTATTGGCTTTGGACAGACTATTTCTCAGCCTTTTATTGTGGCTTTGATGACCCATGCTTTGGGACTCAAAGGCGATGAAAAGGTGTTGGAGTTAGGAACTGGAAGCGGCTATCAGACAGCAATATTAGCTGAACTGGCGAAATGGGTAGTCAGCATAGAACGTATTCCTCAATTAGCTGAATCGGCCAGGCGTGTTCTGAACCAGCTCGGTTATACTAACTTTGAGATTCACACGGCTGGTACGGCTTTGGGCTGGCCAGCAGTAGCACCCTATGATGCCATAATAGTTACTGCTGGTGCTCCCCATGTCCCTGACGCATTGCTTGGACAACTAGCTTTAGGGGGGCGACTGGTCATTCCCGTAGGTTCGAGGTGGGAGCAGGACTTGCTCAAAGTTACCAGAAGAAAAAGGAAAAATCTAGTTAAAAGTCTGGGTGGCTGTCGCTTTGTACCTCTTGTAGGTAAAGGCGCTTGGGAAGAATGAGGGCTCGCAGGCGTGCCTATATGATCTCGTAATTAAGAACCTTTCCCTGCTGGGCGTTGATTTCTATTCTAAACCGGTATTTATTTGCTGATTTAGGACCAGTAAAGCGGCTGAGTGAGCTTCGAGACCGTATGGTGAGGTCACCGCACAAATGATATATGTGGCTGTCATCTGTGGCTATGAGCTGGCAGCCACTGAAACTGATTTTAGATTCATAGCATTTGGAAAGCAGAAACTTTTCAGCGATTTGCTGTGCTTCAACTTCAGTCAATAATATTTTATCCTCAGTCATTTTGGTACCACTTCACCATTTTCAATGCCAAGATTCATATCCCTGCCCTTGGTATAAAGATAGGACCTACGCCTGATTTAGCTACCAGGGAGCCTACCGGGCAGACGTTAACACAGGCCAGGCATGAGGTACAGCCTGCCTCGGCTAAGGTCATGCCTGAGAAGGTACAGACGACAGTTTCGATACCTCTGTAGGCGAAATCGAGTATGCCTGAGCCTTGCTCGTGACATACCCAAACACATTTGCCACATAGGATGCATTTATTGGGGTCATAAGTAAACAGGGTATGGCTTGAATCTATAGGTAAATTTTGAGGTATGCGCCTAAACCGCTTAGTCTTCAGTTTCAGGCTAAGTCGAGAGGCCGTATTCTGCAGCTCGCACTTTCGGTTCTTGGCACAATTGGCGCAGTCAAGGTGATGATGACTGAGAAGAAGCTCAAAGGCGGTGTTCCTCAGCCTTTTGACTTTGGGGGTGTTCAGGTGCACTACCATGCCATCGCTGGCTGGCTCAGTGCAGGCAGTAATCGGGGCACTTCTGCCTTCGATTTCCACAAAGCAAAGACGGCAGGACGCAAAAGGCGTAATGGCTTCCCTTATGGCGCATAGATTAGGTATATAAAGTCCGTTATCCAGGGCCACCCAGAGGATTTTAGTTCCTTCTTTAGCCTTGATCTCAATACCGTCAATGGTTAAAGTAAACAGCTTTTTGCTACTCCTGTTTAGACTTTATAAAATCATTTTCTAAAAGGTCGGCTAGGCCTTTGATGTTGTCCAAGGAAAACTGTGTGGCCTTGGTTTCCAGTGGCTCGTCAGTGGCTATAGCTATGAGGTTGTTAATGTGGCCGAGTGGTGGACCGACTGCCTTGCGGTGAATCTCCAGCTTAGGTGTGTTGCTCTGCTTGAAGCCTTCGGCGAGGATAATATCATAATCTTCGCCGAAGAGACTGGCTATCTCGTTTAGGTCAGGCTCTTCAGTAACTGGTTTGATTAGCACAATCTGGTCCGGTGAAACGATGGCTGTAGCGTCACTGCCAGCTTGAATGTGACGCCAGCTATCTTTACTTGGTTTATCAAAACTTAGCCTATGTGCGGAGTGCTTGATAGTGGCTACACGATAGCCTCTTGACTTTAGCTCCGAAATCAGCGTTTCAATAAGCGTGGTCTTTCCTGATTTCGATTCACCTACAATTGCTACTATGGGAGGCATAAATTCAACTGCCGTGGAAGTGGAGGCAGAGACCTTTGACTTCAACATTTCCTGTAGGCCTTTTTCCATGGCTCCTTTCTAATGGTTATATAGTCCTGAATTGCTGCTTTGACTGCATTGGTAGCTAACAGAGCACAGTGGTGATTGCCTTCAGGTAGTCCTCCCAAAGCTTTCAGGATGTCGTCTTGATTTATAGCCAACGCCTGTGATACGTCTTCCCCTTTGATTATTTCCGTGGCCATGCTGCCACAGGCGGCGGTTGTGCTGCAGCCATCTGTCCAAAAAGTGACATCTGTTATCTTGCCATTTTTTGCCTTAAGCCGTATCTCCATGGTCTCTCCGCAAGAACTGGTTGCGGAACCAAAACCATCAGGATTTGGGATTCTGCCTGCGTTTCTAGGGTTCATGGCATGGTCAATGGCCGTTTCGGTATATACTTTCTTCATCGCTTCCATTATTTGTTTTTCTAGCTCATCGAATTCATCAGTCATATTCAGTCTCCTAGATGTTCTAAGTTTGTTTTGCCTTAATTGGTAGTGCTTGGATGAAGTTCTGGCTAAGGACATCTAATATTTCTGAGCTGTAACGCTCGATTTTACCCTGGTCGCAAAGCTTAGCCAGTTCAGGGTCAACAGGTATTTGGGCTAAAAGGGGTGCACCTGCTGCCTCTGCCATTTCCTGGCTTCGGCTTTTACCGAACAGCTCCAGCCTTTTCCCGCTGTCAGGCAGGGTGAAATAGCTCATGTTCTCTACAACTCCAAGTATGGGAATATTCATCTGTTTTGCCATTCTTACTGCTTTCTTCACCACCATTGCTGCCAACTCCTGAGGACTGAATACTATGACTGCCCCGGATACTGGAAGGGTTTGCATTACAGTCAGAGGAGCATCGGCAGTGCCTGGCGGCAGGTCTACTATAAGATAATCCAGTTTACCCCAGAGCACTTCTTCCCAGAATTGTTGAATGACCTTACTTATAATAGGCCCGCGCCATATTACTGCATCATCCTCGTGTTCCAAGAGAAGATTGATAGACATAATACTGATGCCCAGTTTTGACAAAACTGGCAAAATGCCTGTTTCGCTGCTGCTGGGCCGAACACCGCTGAGGCCAAATATCTTTGGCATGCTGGGGCCGGTGATGTCCGCATCGAGGATGCCGACCTCGTTCCCCTGGCGGGCGATGGCAATACTGAGAAGGGCTGCCACCAGTGACTTGCCTACGCCACCTTTGCCGCTCATGACGGCAATCACATAGCTGACATCGTTGATATCTTTGGGTGGGGCCTGGACGAAATTTACATTTGCTTGACTTACACCCGGCAGTTGCCCGATAGTGTCACTGACTTTGGATTTCAGCCAGTCTTGAGTACTTGGGTTCAGGGCTGCAGAGGCGAGGGTTATGTCGACTTTCTGGTCAGAAATAGCGATTTCATGGATTAAATTTAATTTTACCGGGCTGCGCATGGCACCCTGTATCAGTATTTCCTCCAGGCTTTCTCTTACTTGTTGCTCATTCACCATTAATTTCGCTCCTATGTCTTTCGCCTTTGGCGTCTTGATCTTGCCATCTCCTAAGTTTACTAATTTTGGGCGTCAGATTCAAAGGCTGTTGATCTTTTGCTCGAGTATATAAAAGAGCAGGCCCCCTTTGTTGGAGGCCTACGATGGTTTGCTTTTGGCGATTTGTGGGCATAGAGTATTATCTTGTTATCTCTTTTATAAGTTTGCCATCAACCGATATGACCTGAATGTTAAAAGGCATTTGGCCGATAGCGTGTGTTGAGCAGGAGAGGCAGGGGTCGTAGCAGCGAATAGCTACCTCAACTCGGTTGAGTATGCCTTCGGTGATCTTGTTATTCTTTATGTGCGTTTTGGCTACCTGATAGACTGCCATGTTCATAGCGGCGTTATTATTACCCGTGGCTACTATGAGGTTTGCTTTGCGAATTTTGCCAGTATCGTCTACCCAGTAGTGATGGAATAGGGTGCCCCTCGGGGCTTCAATGACACCAACGCCCTGCTCGTTGTATTTATCTGAAGTAACTATCAGGTCAGTTGAGCATATATCCTTGTCCTCTAGTAGCTGGTGGGCTCTTTCGATGGCATAAAGCAGTTCTATGAGGCGGGCATAATGATAGTATAATGAACCTTCTACTATGCCGTTGTTGCCCAGTTTCTTAAAGTTCTTAAGTTCGGCATTGGCTAGCGGAGTAGATATTCCCTCACTAACGTTGAGTCGGCCAAGCGGCCCTGTCCGGTAAATACCCTTGGGATAGCCCACCTTCTTGTAGAAGGGGAACTTAAGATAAGACCAATCCTCTACATGCTCACTGATGATATCAAGGTAATTGGAGGGGTTGAACTGGCTTTCAAGAACTTTTCCCTTTCGGTCGATTAGCCTCAATTTGCCGTCATAGAACTCCAGATTGTTGTTTTCATCCACCAGCCCGAGGTAACCTGTGGGAAAACTGGCGCAGGTGCAGACAAAGTCTTTGTCTTTTTCGTAATAGCCCTTAATTATGCCTATTGCAGTCTGAGCATCGGCAATAGCCCAGCCTATCTGTTTTAGGAAGTGGTCTCGGTCAGCGGTGGATAGAGCAGTATTCATGCCGCCAGGCACGGCACCTATGGGGTGAACCTTTTTGCCGCCCAAACTCTTGATGATTGCTTGTCCGAAGCTGCGGAGCTTTACTCCCTTGGTGGCAAGCTCTGGATTTGCGGCAATCAAACCGATTACATTCCTCTTTGCCGGGTCAGCATCCATACCGAGAAGCAAGTCCGGGCTGGCCAGGTGGAAGAAATGAAGAGCGTGGGACTGGATATATTGCCCCATGTGCATCAGCTCGCGTAGCAATTTAGCCGGGCGGGTTAGCTCAACTCCTAAAATCGCATCGCAGGCTTTAGCTGCGGTCAGATGGTGGCTTACCGGGCAGATGCCGCAGATTCTGGGCGTGATTACTGGCATCTCCCAGAAAACCCTACCCTCACAAAATTTTTCGAAGCCTCGAAACTGTGTTACATTGAACTTGGCATCAGTAACATTGCCTGCCTCGTCTAGCTGGATAGTTACTTTGCCATGTCCTTCAATTCGGCTAACCGGGTTTATTTCAATAGTTTTTTTAACTTTAGAAACCATGTCTTCACCTCTTTCAATCGAAGCGCATCATATCGCTGGGCAGAACAGGGATTCTGCCTGCCAGGAGTTCGTTTAAGGCATATAAGATAGCTTTAGGTTCTGGTGGGCAGCCTGGAACGTAGCAGTCCACCTTTACTATATGATTCGCTGGTTTCACTTGGTCAAGGAGTGCCGGGACACCCGGTGGGCGAGGTATTTTGCCTTTGTGGGTGCTTTCAGTCTCAATGTAACCACGCCTGAGGGCATCTTCTTTGTCGAAACTACTGCGCATGGCGCACACGCCACCGAAGCAAGCGCAATCACCCCAGGCCATAAGAATCTTGCAATGTGCCCTGAGCTCCTTGAGCACTTCCTCCTCTTCAGTATTGCCGACAGAGCCTTCCACGATGCCGACGTCTACCGGCACGAATTCCTTTATATCGGTTATAGGACTTCTGGAGAATTCAACGACCTTAGCTAGCTCGATTATTGCCTCATCGATATCTAAGAATGACATATGACAACCAGCACAGCCCTCTAACCAAACCGTAGCTACTTTGACCTTTGCCATGTTATCAACTCCTTATTTTCGATTGCTATTTCTTCATATGTTTTGAGATTTCACGCAATATCTCTGGATCTGCTTTGATGTCATCAGATGGTTTGATGAGGCGCGAGGTTGACTTGGCTACACCGTCCAGCGTACTGTATTTTTCGCCTACTTCTGCCCAGATTGGCGATGGTAACACCACGTTGGCCTTCGACATTGCAGATGAGAGATAGCTTGACTGAACAACTACGAATTCCAATCCTTTGCCAAGGTTGGGCAATTGTGATGCGTTAACATAATCATCAGACAGAAGTATATATAAAGCCTTCACGTTGTTTCCGGTTAGGTTTTTCATAATAGATTGCGATGTATGGGCTATTCCCATATCCCACGCTCCACGGCTATTTCCCTTAGGTTTTAGAGAAATGATTCGTGGTTTCCCTGCGCCTTGGCTGCTGGCGATAGTTGCCAGATTGAGTAGAGACGTTATCAGTCCAGGATTTTTATGTTGCAGAATGCCTTCACCGTAGATGATAACGCTGTACTTAGCCTTGCTGAGCATCTCGGCAGCCTCAAGAAGGTCATCAGCGCCGATACCAGCCTGTTCACTGCCTTGCTTTACATTAATGTCCTTGAGGGAGGCTGTTATTTTTTTTACCTGGGCAGAGTCTTTCTTGGCGCCTTTATCGATGACAGCTTTGGTCAGGGTGCTTAGAGCTAATGACTCTTTGCCCTCTTTTGGCTTCAACCATAGTGCTGTGTGGTAAGAGAAGGCATTTTGCGCCGGGTCTATAACGATGAGCTTTGCCTTGTTCTGCCTTGCTGCTCGGGCGATATAAGAACCGGCTACAGGATGGCTTTCAAGCGGATTGGCACCTACTACGAGTATGCAATCAGCTTTAAGTATCTCTTCTAGCAAGGTCTCGGTGTCCAGTCCTGCCTTCTCTTGGTAAATGTTGATGCCCTGGGCGGTGGCTCTATAGATATCTCCGTCGAGAGTATCGATTAACTTGCTACCGATAGTCCCGGTAATGAATTCCTTAAAAGCTTTGAGGGACTCGTTGCTAGCTTGGCTTGACGCGATGCCGGCTATACTGTTATTGCCGTATCGTGACTTCAGTTCAGCGAGCCTCTTAGCTACTATGTCTATGGCTTCACTTAAAGGTCGGGATTCGAGCTTACCGCGACCGTTTTTTACCAGTGCTGTATCGATTCGTTCGTGCTTTCTGTACAAGGGAGCAAAGCGTCCTTTGTGACAAAGTATGCCGCGCTTGTCGGTGAGGTCAGGGCTATCAATTCTGACTAGCCTGTTATCCTTGACAAGTGCCTCAATTTGACAACCAACTCCACATACTGGACATACACTATTTACCTTTTTGCATTCTTCAGGTCTACCTTTGTAGGCGCTGTTTTTGGAGAAGATGGCGCCAGTAGGACAGACCTGGAAACAGGCTCCGCAGGAAATGCAGGATGATTGCCCCAGAGGTTGATTAAGGTCGGCGACAACCATGTCTTTCCAACCGCGGTAGCCAAAGTCCAGTGTGTGAACACCGACAATTTCATCGCAAGTCCTGATGCATCTGCCGCACAGAATGCAGCGATTATGGTCAATAACTAGGTAATCGTTTACTGAGTCTACTGGTAAGGCGGGCCATGAATATGGATACCGGGCATTGTCCATCTGGTACTTATAAGCGAGATTCTGCAGTTCACAATCGCCGCTGGCTACGCACTGAGCGCACAGGTGGTTGCGTTCAGTGAAGAGGAGTTCTAGAACCAGGCGACGGTACTTCTCCAGCTTCTCGTTGTGGGTGTGTATCACCAATCCGTCCCGTGCTGGATAAGTACAGGCAGGCACCGGTCGTCTCTCTCTTTCGATTTCGACTACACAAAGGCGACAAGCGCCGACATCGTTCAGTCCCTTGTAGTGACAAAGCGTCGGTAAATCAATACCGTTAGCTTGGCAGATATCAAGAACAGTATCACCCTCTTTGCCTTTAACCTGATTACCATTTATTGTTAGAGTTATCTCTTTCATGTCTATTCTCCTACCTCAAGGTCACATCTTAGGCATCGGCTGGCTTCTTCCCTCGCTTCCTTCGTGGTATAGGGGAGGACCGCCTCTTTAAAGGATGTCTTCTTATCAGCAGTGGCGATCTCAGCAATCTTTATCCTGGATTTTTCTTTTAGTTCCTCCTCGGTGGGCAGCACGGAGGGAACGGCTATGGACTCATATCCATTGCGTTCGACCAAGGGCGAGAGTTCTTCTCCGCGGAGGTATCGTCTTATTGAGGAGGCTGCTCTTTGTCCTGCAGCTATGGCTTCGATTACTGTGGCTGCACCTGTGTGCGCATCTCCACCTGCGAAAACTCCTTTGCGACCAGTGGCTAGAGTTCGTGGGTCAGCTGCTATTGTGCCTCCCTTCGTTGTGCTTATCCCATCTCCTTTTAGGAACGATGTATCAGGTCTCTGCCCTGTAGCTTTGATAACTGTATCGACGTCCATAGTATATTCGGAGCCGTTGATTTGGTAAGGAGTCTTTCTGCCACTCTTGTCAAACTCCTTCAGTTCCATACGAACGCACTCAACTCCTTCGACTTTGCCGCCCTTCCCCAGAACCTTTACTGGTGCTATTAAGCAGTGAATGTGGATGCCTTCTTCTTCAGCAGCCTCAATCTCTTCGTCTATCGCCGGCATGTCTCTCTTTTCTCTCCTGTAGAGAATATGCACCTCTTTAGCACCTTTTTTTAGGGCTACCCTGGCGGCATCGATGGCTGAGTTACCACCACCAACGACAGCCACTGTTTGTCCCACCTTTATTTCCTTCCCTAAGCTTGTTTCTCTCAAGAAATCAATGGCATCAAAGACTCCATCTAGGTCTTCGCCCGGGATTCCCATCTTATCACCTTTATGGGCACCAGTAGCGATAAATACCGCTTGATAACCGTCTTTCAGCAATGATTCGGCCTCGGTGACAGGTGTGTTAAGTCTTATATTCACCCCGAGCTTTTTGATGGTTTCGATCTCTTTATTCAGCATATTCTTGGGGAGACGATACTCAGGGATGCCTACCGCAAGCATTCCACCAGCCACGGGTAGGGCCTCAAATACGGTAACTTGGTAGCCTTCTCGAGCAAGGTCCCAGGCTGCTGAAAGTCCTGCTGGACCTGCGCCGACAATCGCTACCTTCTCTTTTTTCCTCTCTTTTATTTCAGGGATGTATTCGAACCCGTGCTCAAAGGCGTAGTCAGCAGCGAACCTTTTTAGATGTCTGATTGCAATCGGTTCGTCAATTTGACCTCGTCGACATTTGCCTTCACAGGGATGGTGACATACCCGGCCAACACTCAGTGGGAACGGAAGCCGTTGCACGATGAGGTCATAAGCTTTCTCAAATTCACCTGCCTTTATGAGAGCAACGTATCCTGGGGCGTCGAGGCCAACAGGGCAGGTGTGCTGACATGGTGCCTTGAATAGAGCCTGGCAGACCACGGCCGGACACTTCTTATCTATGATATGCGCTTCATATTCCTCTCTGAAGTGACGAAGTGTAGTGAGCACCGGATTAGGTGCTGTTTGTCCTAACCCACAGATAGAAGCAGAGCCGACCATTTCAGCTAGTTCCTCTAATATGGCGAGCTCTTCCATGGTGCTTTTGCCATCTGTGATCTTGGTCAGAAGTTCAAGCATTTTTGGTATTCCAGCACGGCAAGGGGTGCATTTACCGCAAGATTCATCTCTGGTGAATTGGAGAAAGAACTTGGCGACGTCGACCATGCAGCTATCCTCATCCATTACCACAAGTCCGCCTGACCCCATGATGGCTCCTAGGGCAGTGACGGCTTCGTAGTCGACGGGAGTATTCAGGTGCTCGATCGGGATAACGCCGCCGGATGGGCCACCTATTTGTACCGCCTTGAATTTTTTGCTGGCAGGTATACCACCGCCGACGTCAAATACAATCTTGCCTAGGCTGGTACCCAAAGGTACTTCAACGAGGCCGGTGTTGGTCACCTTCCCTACCAGACACAGTGTCTTTGTACCCTTGCTGGTTGCAGTGCCTACGCTTCCGAACCAATCAGCACCTTTCCAGATTATCTGGGGGACATTTGACCAGGTCTCTACATTGTTGAGTGTAGTTGGCTTGCCAAAGAGCCCTTTGTTGGCTGGGAATGGTGGTCGCTGGCGAGGATTTCCTCGCTTTCCTTCAATTGAGATTAAGAGGGCGGTTTCTTCACCGCAGACAAAGGCACCGGCACCCGGGAATATGTCCAGGTCGAATTCAAAGTCAGTACCCAGAATGTTTTTACCCAGAAGACCGTATTCTCGAGCCTGTGTTATGGCGTGATTCAACGTCTCGATAGCAAGAGGGTATTCAGCACGGACATATGCATAACCTTGGCGGACATTGCCTATGGCATAGGCTCCTATTGCCATGCCCTCAATTATTGAATGAGGATTACCCTCAAGAACAGCGCGGTTCATGTAGGCACCGGGGTCTCCTTCATCACCGTTGCAAACAACGTATTTTTCATCACCCTGAGCGCTGCGGACAAATGACCACTTTGTGGCAGTGGGAAAGCCCGCTCCTCCTCGTCCTCTTAAAGCAGCTTTTCCGACCTCTGCGATGACTTCGTCTGGCTTCATTTGTGTCAGGGCTTTAGCCAGAGCTTGGTAGCCATCTCTGGCAATGTATTCATCTATATTCATTGGGTTAAGGTCTTGGTTGTGCATTACCCTTATTTCTTGAAGCTTGATTAACGGGTCCTCTGGGTCAAGTTTCCATTCCTCCACCACCTTATCTCTAACAAGATGCTGCTCAATTACCTGTGGAACTTTGTCCTCGGCAAGGTCGTAATAAGTAGTTTTGCCTTTTGTGGGATGGACAATCGTGACCACTGGCTCTCGGTCACACAAACCGACGCATGCTGCTTTCAGCACGGTGACATCTGATAATTTGCGGCTTTCTATGCCTCGTTGAAAAGCCTCGAGAGACTTGTTTGCTCCCGAAGATATGCCGCATGTTCCGAGGTGAACCTTGACTTGGATTTTCTTATCTTGTTTCGACAGGTTCTCACGGATTTTGTCTCTAAGCTTTGTAAGTTCTTCTACCGACGCAAGTCGTTTCATTATACTCTCCTATCGATATGAACTCATGATGTCTTTTAGCTGGCTTGGCTTTACTTTTCTATGAACATCCTCCTTGATTGCCAGAACTGGAGACAGCCCACAGCAGCCGATGCATCTTACCGTCTGTAGGGAGAATTTGCCGTCGGGCGAAGTCCCACCAGACTCAAGACCAAGATCTTTATTCAGAGTATCGAGAAGTTTCTGGCCACCCTTAACATAGCAACTGGTACCTAAGCAGACCTGAATTACATATTTACCTTTTGGCACCATTGTGAAGAAGGAGTAGAAGCTAGTTATGCCATACAGTTCACTCAGGGGGATTTTCATTTCCTTAGATATCGCTTCCAGGACATCAGGTGGCAGGTAGCCGATAAATTCCTGAACCTGTTGTAGTACCCGGATTGGAGCCCCTGCTTGCCCATCAGTGGCTGCAACTATTTTTTTGATTTGCTGTATTGTTTTACTGCCAATCGCCTTGCTTGTTTTTACCTTTGTTGATGTAGCCTTTCCTGCTTGTTTCAAGGTCACCTCCTAGAATATAACTGGTGTTCCAAATTGTGAGTTTAGCAATGCGCTAAAGTATATCGCATCGGCCTTTGGCTCTAATTCCTGAGGGACTTTAGTTTCATGTGGACATGTTGGACATCTGGTTAAATAGAATGCAGCTTGCATAACCGACGAATTATAGCATATGACCTCATTGGCTGCAAAAACACTTTAATCGTCTAGTACGTTGGCGGCACACAGTCTCCTTATCGTTTTTTATTTCTGGGCCACCACATAGGCTTTTGGCTTTCTGATGATATATGTAGTCTGGTTTGAGACTTGACTTAAATAACAATCCGCCTTGTTTCTTTGAATGGTGATAGGTAAAATTGCCTATTTTTTGCAGGATAAGAGGTGAAATTACTTGTTTCTTACAATTACAATGGGTATAATTGCAACGGCAAATTTTTGGTAGCGGCCATGATGTGCTTAGAGATTCTCCCGCTGTATCGCAATAAAGCTGTTCCTTGATATTTTGCTTTTAGAGAATCCCATCTATAGTAAGGAGGTTTAATATGTGGAAAACCGAAGCTACCGGAGTCGCACATGCTGAAATTGCAGTAAGGCAATGTCTGCCGCCATGTCAAATCAAATGCCCGATAAATGAGGATATCCAGCGGACAAATGTGCTCATCTCTCTTCTCCCAGATGACCTGGATTTGGCAAAAGAAGGCATCATCCAGATTAGTGACTATCTCTACGACAAGAATCCTTTTTTCAACATCTGTGGTTACATCTGTGGTATTTGTGAACTGGAGTGTAACTATGGTAAGAAGGGCGGGGCAATCAAAAGGAGGTTGCTCAAAAGGTTCTTGTCGGATGTCTATACCGGCCATTTGAAGGAGCGAGAGGAATGGGATGTTCTTAGGGACAAGGAGAATGTGGCTGTCATAGGTGGTGGGCCCGGTGGGCTGATGTGTGCCTACCATCTGAGCAAGAAAGGATATCGGGTAACTATAATCGAAGCCTCTGACCGACTTGGTGGAGCGCTATGGTTGGTGCCAGACTATCGCCTGCCCAAGGATGTTCTGCAAACCACGGTCGAGAACCTTGTAAGGATTGCCGGTATAGATGTCAGGTATAATAGCCGGCTGGGGGCAGGGAAGCTGACACTGGAGAAATTGAAGAACGAGGGCTATAAGGCAGTGTTCTTTGCAACAGGGTTACCATATCCCAGAGTCCTGACATTTGAGGGGAAGTCTTTGGAGGGGCAGGATCTGTCTGGTGTGATGTATGGTCACACCTATTTGTACGAAGTTAGCCACAACAATATTGCAGCAGATTATTTCAAAGGCAAAAAAGTCATAGTCACAGGCGGTGGCAATGTAGCCTTTGATGTGGCCAGGTCAGCTAGGAGGCAGGGAGCAGAGGTAACAGTCGTAGCTCTCGAGCGCGATGACAAAGACCATAGAGATGGCATACCGGCTGACGAAGAGGAAATCCGTGGGGCATGGGAAGAGGGTTTGAGGATAGTCTATAGCCGCGGCGTGAGAAATATCGTTGGGCAGAATGGCAAATTCAAGGGCATCAACTGTCCAACATGTGTTAGCGTATTTGACGAGGAAGGGTTCAATCCGAAGTTCGATTGTACTGACTGTATAGATTTAGAGGGTGATGTGCTTATAATCACGGTGGGGCAGGCTCCTGACAGGCCTCTGCTCCAGAAAGAAAATCTTTTGGATGAGCGGGGTAGAATTGATATTGACCACTTAACGCTGCAGAGTCCAAACAAGCCCTGGCTATTCATAGGTGGTGATGTGAGGAGGGTCGGATTCATGATAGAAGCTATGGGTGAAGGGCTTGTGGCTGCGGAATCAATTGACAGGTATTTGAGGGGTGTGGATATGAAGGCGGGTCGAAGAAGAGATTACGAGGGATATGAGATTCCAGTCAGGAGAGACTATAAGCCTGAGCCTGCGGTGCTGTGGATACCACCTGAAAACAGAATGCATTTTCAACTTTTTGAGAAAGGCTTTACGCTAAAAGAGGCTATAGAGGAGGCGAGAAGATGTGTCACTTGCGGACCCTGCCTATCTTGCAAAGCCTGCGTATCAATTGGTTTTCAGAAGTCTTTGAGTCCAGTTGAGGTGGACGCAGCAAGATGTAGCGGCTGTGGCCATTGTGTCTATGTCTGTAACTATTATTCCGCTCATTTGGTTAATTTTGGCGGCAAAATCACATCTGAGACGGATATGTTCAAGTGCAAATCTTGTGGCATGTGTGTTGCGGCTTGTCCGTCTCAGGCCAGAAAAATGATTGATGATGATACGGCAGACAAAATAGCCAAAGTATACGCATCTCTGTCGTAGGTGCTCAAAGTAAGTATTGTTAAGGAGGGCAACATTGAGCGAATACAAACCCAAAGTAGTGTGTTTTTCCTGTAAATTTAGCTGGGGGTATCTGACAGATGAAGCTAAACTCTCGAACGAAATTGAAAACTGGATACCCATTATTTGTACAGGAAAGATCGATGCCACGCATATAATCAATGCGTTCGAAGAAGGGGCCGATGGGGTTTTGATACTTGGTTGTCCAGAGGGAGACTGCCATTATCAAGACGGCAACTACGAGGCAAAAAAGAGAGTTTATCTACTCCGTACACTGCTGGAGTCTATGGGTATAGAGAAGGAAAGGATTAGGATAGAGCTATCCACTGATCCTGAGGGCAAGAGAATCCCGCAGCTAGTGAAGGAGATGAGCAAGGGGCTCAGAAAACTGGGCCCATTAAGGAAGGCCGAAACGGCAGACAAGATGCCGAAAGAGGTAATTAAAGCTAAAGGGGGAAAATAAGATGGCGAAACCAAAAGTTGCCATTTGTTGGCTGGGAGGTTGTGGTGGCTGCGACGAGGCGGTTGTAGATATAAATGAAGTGATACTTGGTGTGGCGAGTGCGGTTGATTTTGTTTTGTGGCCAGTAGCGCTGGACTTTAAATATCACAGTGTTGAAGGTATGAAGAATGGTGAAATCGCATTGAGCGTGATAAATGGAAATGTCAGAAACTCGGAGCAAGAAGAGGTAGCAAAGTTATTGAGGGAAAAATCTCAACTGGTTCTTGGCTTTGGTTCCTGTGCCTGCTTCGGCGGAACGCCTGGATTGGCTAATCTCACCACAAAAGAAGATATTTTCAACTGGGTCTATCGTGATGCCCCAACTGTAGTTAATCCCGATGGTAACTATCCTCAAATAAGTACTCGTGTCGCTGGAAAAGAACTCACTCTGCCCGAATTCTATAAACATGTCCATGCATTGAATGACATAATCGATGTCGATTATTACTTGCCTGGATGCCCTCCTCCCCCCCATCTAGTGATGTACGCCGTGAGCGCAGTTCTCGAAAATAAGCTTCCACCAAAAGGCTCAACCCTGGCACCTCAGAGGGCCTTGTGTGATAGCTGCAAACGCAATAATTCAAAGCCAGAAAGACTAGCGATAAGGGAGATTAAGAGGATTCACGAGGTGGAGACAACCCCTGATATTTGTTTTCTGGCTCAAGGGGTAATCTGTCTGGGCATTGCCACCCGTGATGGCTGTGGAGAATCATGCTTAAATATAAATATCCCGTGCCGGGGATGCTTTGGTCCCGTGGAAGGAGTTGCTGATTCCGGAGCTAAGTTTGTCTCCGCCTTGGCATCAATTCTAGATGTGCAGAGCGATGAGGACATAGCGAGGGTTGTAGACCAAATTATTGACCCTGTAGGGTATATGTACCGATTCTCACTTCCTGCTTCGACATTGAGAAAAAAACAGGGTTAAAGAATTAGATAGAAAAGAGGTGCACTGTGACCAAAAAGATAACTATAAATCCAATAACTAGGCTTGAGGGACACGGGAAAATTGAGATTTTCCTAGATGATAAGGGTAATGTAGACGATGCCTACTGGCAAGTAGTGGAACTCAGGGGTTTTGAAAGGTTTTGCCTGGGTAGGCCGGTTGAGGAATTGCCACGCATTGTTTCCAACATCTGTGGCGTTTGTCCAACTCCCCATAATATGGCATCTGTAAAAGCCCTAGATGACTTGTATGAAGTGGAACCAACACCCACCGCCAAGCTGATAAGACAACTCCACTATAACGCATTCATGGTGGAAGACCATTTGCTGCATTTCTTTATTCTTGCTGGCCCTGACTTTGTGCTCGGTCCAAGTGCTGACCCGGCGGAACGGAACATTCTTGGTGTAATCGCAAAGGTGGGATTGGAAATCGGTGGCAAAGTTATTGAGGTGAGGAAAAGATGCCGTGAGATAATCCGGTATATTGCCAGTAAGCCACCCCATCCTGAAGGTGGCTTACCTGGAGGGGTATCCAGGGGTATCACTGAGGAGGACAGGAAATGGATGAAGGAGACTGCTGACTTTTCTGTCGAATTTTGCCAGTTTGCTCTGGAATTGTTTAAGCAGATTGTCCTGGACAATAAAGAATACCTGAACCTTGTCCTGAATGACGCTTACAAACTGAACACCTATTATATGGGGCTGGTTGATGAGAATAACCGAGTGAGTTTTTATGAAGGTAAATGCAGGGTGGTCAATCCCAAGGGCGAGGAGTATGCCTTGTTTGACTATCACGACTATGTAAATCACATAGGGGAGTGGGTCGAACCCTGGACATACATAAAGCTAACTCACCTTAGGAAGATAGGCTGGAATGGCCTGAACGATGGTGAGGCAACATCATTGTACCGTGTAGGGCCGCTGGCGAGATTAAATGCAGCTGACAGTATGTACACACCTCTGGCACAGAGGGAATACGAGGCAATGTTTGATATACTAGGCGGCAAGCCAAGTCATCATACTCTGGCTTTCCATTGGGCAAGGTTGATCGAGGCTCTCCAGGCTGCAGAACATATGCAGAGGATTGCTAATGACCCTCTGCTGACCAGCAAAGATATACGCAATATGGCGCTCAGATTGAGCAAGGTTGGGATTGGTTGTGTCGAGGCAGCACGTGGAACTTTAATCCACCATTATGAAGCTGATGGAGACGGAAAAACCACGAAAGTGAATCTTATCGTAGCGACCCAGCACAATGCAGCTCCCATATGTCTGTCTATTAAAAAAGCAGCTATGGGATTTGTCAAGGGGCCGGAGGTAAAGGAAGGTTTACTTAATATGGTAGAGATGGCTTTTAGAGCCTATGACCCTTGTCTGTCCTGTGCTACCCATGCCCTGCCGGGCCGGATGCCCCTGATGTTGAATATAAGAGACCGAAATGGCAGCCTGATACGAACTGTGCAGAGACCGTAAGCCAGACTTCAGGGGTTGCGCTATACCTGTTTCGGAGTTATCATTTGACTTGAGTGAGCGATAGATTACAGCAGGGCATGTTTCAGCACGGAACTTTGGATGCTCCTTGGAGCGCAATTTGGTCAGATAACAGTTGTCCAGGTTTTGTACTTTAATACGTTGCCATGCCAGGCAAACTGAGGCTATTAAATACCAAGTAGCCCTAAGCAGTCCTGAAGATGAATAATACGCCCTCTGAAGAGAAAACGACGGACTACTCCCCTGAAGAGAGAGCACTGATACTGCGACTCAGGGTGTATGTCAATATGAGATGGCTGGCCATTCCAGCAATCATTATTGCCACCCTGGTAGCATCAAGAATATTTCAGATTGGCTTCCCCACCATCCCTGTCTACGTTATTTGCGCAATTATCGCCTTCTATAATTTTTTGCTGTTTCGCTGGACACGAGGTCTGCAGAATCAAAAACCTGAGTTGGTCATCAGGAAAACGGAAGCCTATGGCAACGTCCAGGTATTTCTTGACTTGGTAATGCTCACTGCGCTGCTACACTTTACGGGGGGAGTAGAAAATCCGTTTCTATTTTTGTACATAATTCATACTAATGCAGCAGCTATATTTCTATCCAAACGGAGGGTATATGAACTAACCACTTTAGCCATGGTGATGTTTACGCTTCTGGTTTTTTTGGAATATTTTGGCATAATACCACATGTAAATCTCGAGGGATTTGTACCCCCAAATCGATATAGGGAATTAGGCTTTGTCATCCCTGTTTTGGTTGCTTTGGTGACTTTGGCTTACGCCACAGTCTATGTGGCCACTGCTATTGTCGGTGAGCTGAGGAGGCGACAACGTGAAGTGATGATATTGAAAGATCAGCTCCTTGAGCAAAGAAGGATAGAGTTAGAGCAGATTTCCGGTGAGGTAGTTAAACTGATTGAGGAGAGGCGTCATTTTGTCCGGTTCCTCAGCGTTGTGGCTCATGACCTTCAATCCCCTCTTGTTGCTACCCAGAGCATACTATCCTATATATTGGATGGGTATACTGGGCAGATCACTGATGGTCAAAAAGATCTGATGCAAAGGGGTATCAGGAGAATCGATGGGCTGCTGACGCTTATTACTGACCTGTTAGATATACCTCGTATCGAAGCCGGTCAGCTCAAACGCGAGATGAGGGAAATCTCTGTGAACGAGGTGATCAAACAGGCTACGGATGGTCTCGATAACTTGGCAAGGCAGAAGGGGATAACACTGAAAGTTGAATTACCTAAAAGTTCGTCTAAAATATACGGAGCAAGCCGCAGACTGCAGCAGGTGGTGACGAATCTGACGAGCAATGCCATCAATTACACACGTGAGGGCACGGTGCTGATCAAAGTGGCAGACGGCGACAGCGAAGTACGAGTTGATGTAATAGATACCGGAATTGGCATCCCACCCGACGACTTACCTCGACTTTTCGATGACTTTTTCAGGGGGAGCAATGTGGGAGCAAAGGGAACTGGATTAGGGTTATCCATATCTAAGAGAATAATTGAAGCTCACGGTGGCAAAATTTGGGCTGAAAGTCCCTGCCCTGAAACTGGCAAGGGAAGCAGGTTTACCTTTACTTTGCCGAAAGGACAGGTGGTTGTGCGGGAAGGCTAGCTAAAAAACTGTATTTATTGTCTCAGAATAAATAACTAAGGAGGTAATCGAACATGAAACAGAGGCCGAAGATTCTACTTGTTGACGATGACGTTGATCTTGTGACAGTGATGAGGGGAGCTTTGGAAAGTAAGGCTTACGAGGTGATTGTAGCTTACAACGGGCAAGAGGGCTTGGAAAAGGCAAGAAAGGAGAAACCTGACTTAGTCGTTTTGGATATATTGATGCCAGTAGCAGACGGTTTTGTCTTCGCTGACCAATTCCGTAAAGACCCGTCGCTTGCCAAGGTTCCTGTCCTAGCACTGACTAGCTTTTCAGAGTCACTCGGCCAGCCTTTTGCATTTGATGTTTCTGAGTACATATCAAAGCCTATTAAACCAAAGGATTTAGTGGCTAAGGTTGAGGAGTTTCTTAAAAAGACAGGGTCTTAGAAATCAAGTTGCTGCTACCGGCCGGTGAGAGAAAGCGGGAAGTTCCTGATGTAGCCTCTGGTTTTTACATTAGGTGGAATACTGTTTGGTGTAGATTCTGTACACAGTCTCATTGTTTGCTGTGAAGCACTCTGTGCAGCCTTCACATTCTTCAGGTTTGACTTCCTCAAGATATGTCTCAATTCCCAGTTCTCGGTACATCTCTAAAGTCCTTTTGAGATGGGCACCTCCGGTGACGGAGGCGATCTTCCAGCCTTCGGCTTCCAACCGTTGTTGAGTCTTGGACATTTTGTTTATCTGTGTCCAGTGATTTTATCAGAAAATGCTAACAAGTGTCTCTGCTATCCGAAAGTTAGACATATCGGCGGTGCTTCAATTATACTGCGAGATTAGAAAGAAACCGTCTTACAATGAGGAGGAAATCATGTTCAAGCACGAGTACGCTGATGTTAACAATGTCCGCCTTCACTATGTGACTGCAGGCAAGGGTAACTTAATAATGTTTCTCCACGGCTTTCCCGAGTTCTGGTACGAGTGGAAAAATCAGCTTGCTGAGTTCGGTCGAGATTACCAGGCTATGGCTCCAGACATGCGTGGCTATAACTTGTCATCGAAACCTGCCGAGGTTGAGCAATATCGGATGAAGTATCTGGTCGAAGACATTCGTGCTCTTGCTGAGCACCTTGGCCATAAGAAGTTAATCCTCGTGGCGCATGATTGGGGTGGGGGAGTGGCGTGGCCGTTCGCCATGCGCCACCCAGACTATCTTGAGAAGCTCATCATAGTCAATGCTCCTCATCCCATTACCTTTGTGCGCGAACTGAGTGACAACCCAGCGCAACGGAAAGCCAGCCAGTACATTCTGGTGCATCGCACCGCTGAGGCTGAGGAGATACTGTCTCGAAACAACTACGCTGTGCTTGTAAGTGGTCTCTTAGAGGATGGCCTTAAGCAGGGCTATTTCACAGAGGAAGACCGCAAAGCATATATTGAGGCCTGGTCACAGCCAGGTGCGCTTACCGGCGGCTTAAACTACTACCGGGCTGCTCATCTCGGCTCCTTTACTGGAGAAAGCGACGAAGTCTTGTCTGCAGACCCATCGCTATTTTCGGTTAAAGTGCCGACGCTGGTAATCTGGGGCGAGCAGGACAAGTATCTGCTCACCGGTAATCTGGAAGGTCTTGAAAAGTACGTATCCAACCTGATAGTCAAGCGTATACCTGATGGCTCGCATTGGGTCATCCATGAGAAGCCGGCCCTTGTTAATGTCTACATCAGGGAGTTCATCGAGCGTTGAATTTCTCAGTTGGCTTTGCTGCGAAATTGAACATGGGGGTAGCAAGCCTGTTCATCTTGACAATGGCCTTGCACTTTCCTATGCTTATTTTTTGGTTTGAGGAGGACAATTATGAAAATACCTACGGTCGGCATTGTCGGTGAGGGTGAGCTTGCAGCGAATTTACAGGAGCTTCTGGTAAAGGCAGATTTTAAGGTCATTGCCTCCGATTTAAGTGGAGATTATGCCAAGCAGGTGGTAGATGTTGACTTGGTCATTGAGATTGCTCCTGAAGATATTGCCGTAAAGAAGAAGGTGTTCAAAAACTGTGACGCCAAGTGCAGCAATGAGGCGATCCTGGCAACGACTACGGCCAATCCGTGGGTGACGCAGTTAGCTAGGGCGACCAAAAGGCCGGAGAAAGTCATCGGGCTTAATTTCACCAAGAATCCGTTTGAGGAGAAATATCTAGTTCAGATAGTTAGGGGATTGCAGACTTCTGATGAGACAATCCAGACTGCGAGAGAGTTTCTAGCGAGGGTTGGGATTACTGCTGTAAACCTTGGGGAGACCCCAGGCTTTATTCTGGATAGGGTGATTGCTTCTATAGTCAACGAGGCGGCTGTGATGTATTCATCGAAGCTGGCAACCAAGGAAGACATTGACAACATGATGAAGGTCTGCGTGAACTGGCCTATGGGGCCCTTCGAATTTGCCGATATTTTAGGTGTGGATAAGATAGTGGAGATTCTGGACTCTATGTCGCAGCAGCTCGGCCATCGATATCAGCCTTGTTTTTTACTCAGGAAGATGGTAGATGCCGGTTGGCTGGGAAAGAAAACAGGACGCGGGTTTTACGTATATAGCTAGCACGCATCAGGGGGAAAAAGAACTTTGAAAACGTTGGAGGCATGAAAATGGAAGTCAAGAAGATTGCAGTATTAGGAGCCGGTGTTATGGGGCATGGAATTGCCCAGATTTGTGCTCAGGCAGGATATCCGGTTAATTTGCGAGATACTAAAGATGAATTTGTGGAGACCGGTATCGGCAAGATTCGGAAATTCTTAGGCGGCAGCGTTGAGCGCCAGAGGATGACACAGGCTGAAGCCGATGCTATATTGAGACGAATTAAAGGCATAACTGACCTGAAAGAAGCGGGCAATGATGTTGACTTAGTTATCGAGGCTATAGTTGAGGATATTAATATAAAGAAGGAACTCTATAGGGAACTCGACCAGATATGCCGTCCGGACACTATATTTGCGTCTAATACCTCGGCTCAGTCAATCACTGAGATGGCGATGACAACCAAGCGGCCTGACAAGTTTATCGGGATGCACTGGTTTAATCCTGCCCAGCTCATGCGGGGGATAGAGGTCATTACTCATGATAAGACCTCCAAGGAAACCCTGGACGCTGTGGTGAATTTATGCAAGAAGCTGGGCAAGGAGCCGGGGATATGTAAGGATTCGCCGGGATTTATTGTGAACAGGCTTCTCCAGATCTGGTATAACGAAGGCCTGAATATGTACGATGAAGGCATAGCTGAGCCACAGGACATAGATACGGCTTTAAAAGTGGCCTATAATTTCCGAATGGGACCTTTTGAGCTGCGCGACTTGGTCGGTCTTGATATTGCTCTGGCCAGTACCGGGACACACTACTGGGAGTTGATGCGGGAGCAATTTAGACCGCCGAGGTGCTTGATTATGAAGGTTAAGGCCGGGGACCTCGGCAGGAAGACCGGTAAAGGGTTTTATGATTATAGGTCGGAAAGTTGAGTTGAGTGATGCTGCTTTTGCACAGGTTTACATGGGATGTTACACTTAATTAGAAAATATGAGGTGACAAATGAAAATCAACGTTATGACTGACATTCTTGAAGCTAATGACCGCATTGCTGCTGTCAATAGCGATGTCTTCAATAAGAATCGGAATTTGGTTCTTAACCTGATGAGCTCACCGGGAGCAGGTAAGACGACCTTGCTGGAGAAAACAGGTGAAGCACTCAAGGGCAAGCTCCGCCCCGGTGTCATTGCCGGTGACATTGAGACCAGCCGAGATGCAGAGCGGCTGCAAAAATATAAGCTGCCTGTGGTGCAATTGACTACCGGTAGCGCCTGTCATCTCGATGCCAATATGATTGCTTCAGCCCTACCTCATATTGACCTAAAGGAAATTGACATTTTGATTATTGAGAACGTAGGAAATCTTGTCTGTCCTGCCGAATTCAAGCTAGGAGAGGATTACAAGATTATGATGCTCAGTGTAACCGAAGGTGATGAGAAGCCTCTCAAGTACCCACTAATGTTTCGAGAATCATCGCTACTTCTCATCAATAAAATTGATTTGCTGAAATATACCAATTTCAATTTGAAGGAAGCGAAGACAAACGCACGAAGGGTCAACCCTGATCTGGACATTATAGATATCTCCTGCACCACAGGTGAGGGGATTTCAGATTGGATGGCGTGGCTTAATCAGCACTACCAGAAGAAGTTTGGGGCTAAAACGCGTGCATGAAATGGCGATCGCCCGGAACATAGTTAACATTGCCGTTGCTGCAGCCGAAAAAGAAGGTGCCAAAAGAATTACTAAGGTCAATGTGGTAGCAGGGGAGTTGAGGGGGATTATCCCAGCACAGCTTATCTTTAGTTTTGGGCTGATGTCTGAGAATACCATCGCCAGCGGGGCTTATCTTGACCTGGAGATAATGGCAGTAATGGGGAAATGCAAGAAGTGCGGTGAGACATTTGTAGTAAGGGATTATCGTTATGCTTGTTCCAGGTGTCAGAGCGAAGATATACAAACTCTTAGCGGGACAGAGCTTAGAGTAAAAGATATCGAGGTTGAATAACAAGGCGAGGAGAGTGAATTTATGACCGAGTTAGTCTATGAGAAGCTAGCCGATGCGTTGAGTATTAGAGGCGGAGGAATTCCTGCCGTGAAGTGCGAGGAGTTTTTCGCCCTGCTGGGGGAGCTTTTCACTCCTGAAGAGGCGGAACTGGCAATTAAATTGCCCATCAGTCCTATTCCTGCGGAGACCTTTGCTAAGGAGATAGTTGGCGGTGATCCCAAAGAGGTTAAAGGCCTTCTGGAGACTATGGCGGATAAGGGAACTATCTTCACAGTTGACCGAGATGGACAGAGGTTTTATGTTCTGATGCCCCTTGTCCCGGGCATCTTCGAGATGCAATTCATGGGTGGAGAAGTGAGTGAGCGTACCAAAAGGCTGGCTCGCCTTTTTGACGATTATTTTGATTTGGCTAGGGAAGTGGAAGCGCACCACCCAGCCGTCTCTAAAGGCTGTACCATTGTTCCTTTTGCCAGGGTGATCTCGGTGGAGACTGATATACCAACGGATGTTACAATCCATCCCTACGATAGGGTTTCTAAATATATTGCCAAGGCCGACCATATAGCGGTTGGTATTTGCTATTGTCGCCATCACGGGGAATTGGTAGGGCATCCCTGTAGTAAACCCAAGGACGTGTGTATGGCTTTCGGTCCTCAAGCCAAGTATGTCGCCGAGCGCGGCTTTGCCAAGCTGGTATCGAGGGAAGAGGCACTTAAGGTTCTCGACCGTTCTGAGGAAGCCGGTCTGGTGCATTGCTCCAGCAATACCGGTAAATATATCAACTTTATTTGTAATTGCTGCGGCTGCCACTGTGGTATTCTTCAGAGCATTAAGCGGGGCGTCATTCCCATGGGGGCGGTCTCCAGCTTCATCGTGACGGTGAATGAGGATGAATGCAGCGGCTGCGGTACCTGCATAGACAGATGCCAGATGGATGCTCTCTTTCTGGATGGAGCTATGCTGATTCGTAAAGCCGAGCGCTGCATTGGCTGTGGGCTGTGCATCTCAGTCTGCCCGACAGAGGTATTGAAACTGGAACTCAGGAAGGGGGCAGCAGTGCCGCCTCATGACCAGCGAGAGCTTAATGCGGCTATGATGGTTTCCCTGCAGCAGTTTAAGTAATGCTAGATATGGGGTTATCCCCATATCTAGAAACGGGTTCAGGAGCGGCTATGCCGAGCAAGAGCAAGAAAGAGTGGCAGGAAACTACTCTAGATCCAACGTTGAAGCGCTTCCCTGAGAGACAGGAGAGTTTCGAAATCACCTCAGGAATTCAGATTGAGCCAGTCTATGTGTCTGAAGACCTTGGGGAATTCGATTATGTTGCATCCTTGGGTTATCCCGGCGAATATCCGTTTACCCGAGGTATTCAACCGACAATGTATCGAGGCCGAATATGGACAATGCGCCAGTATGCTGGCTATGGAACAGCCGAGGAATCCAACCGTCGCTACCGTTATCTCCTGGAGCAGGGACAGACCGGTTTAAGCGTTGCTTTTGATTTACCAACCCAGATAGGTTATGACTCTGACCACCCGCTAGCCAGAGGGGAAGTTGGCCGGCTTGGTGTAGCCATAGATACCCTGGAGGATATGGAAATCCTGTTTAAGGATATACCTTTGGACAAGATAAGCACCTCGATGACCATTAATGCCACTGCTCCCATTCTTCTGGCCATGCACATTGCTGTAGCTAAAAAGCAGGGGGTTGACCTTGCTAAGCTCGATGGGACAACACAAAATGATGTTCTGAAAGAGTACATCGCTCGGGGGACGTATATTTTTCCACCTCGCCCTTCGATGCGGCTGACCGCGGATATTTTCGCCTATTGTAGCCAATATCTTCCCCGTTGGAATACCATCAGCATAGGGGGTTATCACATTAGAGAGGCTGGTGCTACTGCAGTTCAGGAGATCGCCTTTGCCTTAGCCAATGGCACTGCCTATGTTGAGGCTGCTCTCAATGCTGGGCTAGAAGTAGATGACTTTGGTGGTAGAATCTCGTGGATATTTCAGACTAATAACAACTTCTTCGAGGAGATTGCCAAACTGAGGGCAATCCGCAGGATGTGGGCCAAGATAATGAAGGAGAGATTTAAAGCCAAAGACCCGCGTAGCTGGATGTTCCGCACCCACATCCAGACTGGAGGGTCAACATTAACAGCCCAGCAACCTATGAACAACATCGTTAGGGCTACTTATCAGGCGCTGGCTGCGGTGCTCGGTGGAGTACAATCTATGGCTGTTTCCTGCTTCGATGAAGCTGTGTGTCTGCCTACAGAGGAGTCAGTGCAATTGGCTTTGCGAATTCAGCAGATTTTAGCCTTTGAAAGCGGTGTTGCTGATGTCGTTGACCCTGTCGGTGGCTCCTATTTCGTAGAGAGCCTTGCTGATACTCTGGAAAGAGAGGTCAACAAGTATATTGTCAAAATCGATAGCCTTGGTGGTGCTGTAGCTGCCATTGAGCAGGGATTCCAGCAAAGAGAGATTCAGGAGAGTTCTTTTCGTTACCAAAAAGAAGTTGAGGAAGGCAAAAGGACAGTAGTTGGTGTTAACAGATTTGTCTCTCCATATCCCAAAGTAGAAAAGTTGCTCCGAGTTGATGCAGAGCAGGAGACAAAGCAGGTGGCGCGTCTGCATCAGATTAAGAAGAATAGAGATAATTCGAAAGTGAGTCAGACGCTTAAGAGACTGGAGGAAGTAGCTCGAAGCAAGGACAATACTGTGCCAGCCTTCATTGAAGGTGTCGAGGCTTATGCCACCTTGGGTGAGATGTGTGATGTGCTTCGCCGCATCTTCGGTGCTCAGAAGGAGTACTTAGTATTCTGACGCTAACATTAGGTTAGAAAGCAGGAGCCAAAAATGAGGACATTAGATTGCGTTAAGAAAGAGGAAATAAGGGATTTACTGGGCAAGGGGTGGCTGACTCACGATGGGATGTGGTTCTTCAATGTATGCCAAGAATTCGGTATTGAGAGAGCAAATACATTGAACAGAGCTGCCATAAAATCTGTGTCCGTGATTTAAGCGCAAAGGCTTGCAAGGATTCTAGGTGCAGAGGGAAAACGGCTGAAGAGCTTTGAAGAAGTTAAGGAATTCCTACTGGCAGGTATGGAATTTATTTTGACATACTCAGTTTTCAGCAAGTTCCGTGTGAGGATTCCCTCAAAAAATGTTTTGCATTGGGAGTGGGAGAATCAGGAATGCTTTGCTTATAAAGGCATGAAGCGGATGGGACTTATAGATAGGTACGTATGTGGTGTAGTCTACAGAATTGAATACTGGTTTCAGAATTTGGGACTTAAATTCACTAGTAGTCCAAAGATAGAAAAATGCCTGATGCATGAGAAAGGCTACTGCTCCGGAGATTTTGAATTTCTCTTTGACGATTGATTATTCTTAAGTCAACTCTCGCTTCTTCTTCTCACGAGGTGGGCTGTTTCGGTTTTGGCGACAGTGTCGCCTTTCTGGTTTTTGCAGATGCTGCGGTGGATTACGATTCCTCTCTCGGGGTTTCTGGTCTCCCTCTTTTCAATTACCTCGCCGTGAACCCTCAAGGTATCTCCGGCTCTTAGTGGACTCGTTATTTTCACTTTGTCTATGCCGACGAGGGCAACCATGGTTTCCTCGTCCCAGAACCCAGATTGTTCCTCAAGTCCTCCCATGATAAGGAGAGTCAGCCTACCCGGGGCAATCCTTGTCTCGAAAGCGGTTTTCTTTGCCTCTTCTTCGTCCCAAAATATGGGTAAAGTGAAGCCGGCGAGCCCGACCATTATATTTATCATTCCTTCGCTTATAGTCCTGCCCGGCGTTATGAATTTTTCTCCTACCTGGTAATCTTCCCAATGTTTAGCCGTGTTTCACCTCCCAACAGAATCTCTTTGTTCTTAGATTAACGTCAGCTTTATCCCAAATCTCTGCCTAGAATGGCGACAGCGCTTACCTGAGGAGGGCCACCGAAAGTGTGGGATAAACCCAGTTTGACGTTCTTTAGCTGGCGCTCAGGTGTTTGTGCCTTGCCCTGTATTTGCTTATAGACTTCGTATGTCATTCTCAGGCCGCTGGCGCCTACCGGGTGACCGAAGCATTTCAAGCCGCCGTCTGCGTTTACCGGCAATCCTCCGAAAAGCTCAAAAAAGCCGGCATCTATGTCCTCTTTCGCTTTGCCTTGAGCACTGAAGCCAAAGTTTTCGTAAATAATGAGCTCGGTGATAGTAAAGCAATCGTGAACCTCAGCGATATTAAGCTCTTCGCGAGGATTGCGTATCCCGGCTTGCTCGTAGGCTTGGCGTGAGGAGTTTTGCAAAGCGTCCCAGTTTAGCCAGTCAAATTTGGGACGGGCATGCGGTAGCAGGGGGTCGAAGGATTGTCCTAAACCTTTGATATAAACTGGGTCAACTCTGAATTTCTTTGCCTGGCTGGCTGGAACCAGGATGGCAGCAGCCGCGCCGTCGCTGTTGCCACAGCAATCGAAGAGCCCCAGAGGCCAGGCGATGATTGGCGCATTCATTACCTGCTCTAATGTTATCTTGTTGCGAAAATGGGCTTTGGGGGACATGCTGCCATTGTTGTGGTTTTTGACTGCAATCTTGCCGATAGTTGTCTTGCCCTCCTCTGGGCTTAGTCCATAAGTGTAGAAATACCTGGTAGCGATGAGCGAAAAGCTGCCTGGTGAAGTACGGCGGGCCTCCAATACCGGCCCCATACCTCGGCCAGTACCAAGGCCAGGGAAGCCTGTATCCTTGAGTTTTTCCACGCCGAGGGCCAATACAATGTCATACATTCCGGAAGCCACACCAAAGCAGGCGTTTCTTAAGGTTTCGTGTCCAGTAATACACCAGTTTTCAACACGTGTCATGGGGATGCGCAGTTTCAAGGGATTGACCCCGTGGGTAGCTCCTATGCCAGTTACCGGGGCAGTCACCGTTCCAAACCAACAGGCCTGGATGTCCTTGGGGTCGATGCTGGCATCTTCATAGGCTTCATAGGCAGCCTCTATAGCTAAATCGTCAAGGCCTAAGTCCCAGCACTCTCCAAACTTGGTGCAACCCATACCTATTATGGCAACTTTATCTTTTATGCTCTCCATTACTCTCGCCTCCTATCTTATCGGCCGACATTTCCAGAAGTAGTTGTACATGCCGGCCCCTTCGTAAATTTTTCTAAAGGTCATTTCGACTGGCATGTTGATCTTAATCTCCTTAGGGTCACAATCTGTCATTACGCAGTATATTCTCGCATTCTCTAACTCTGATTCGATGACCATTTGTGGAATTATGGGGTCATCACTTCTGCCAGCCAGGTTGTCCAAAGAGAAGGTGAACACCTTCCCCTTTTTATCTGAGAGCCTTACCTCATCATAGTTATCTTTAGATTGGCATTGGTAACACACCCGCTGTATCGGGAATGTGACCAGACCGCAATTCTTGCATTTGCTGCCGTGAAAGCGAAGAGACCAGTTGCGTTCTCGCCAGCTAACGCTGGCTGATGGAAAGAGACGGAAAGATTCTCCGGGTTGCGGTTCCAATATGCCACGATAACTTAGGTATCTCTCGTAGGTGGGCAACATCCGCTTTGAGGCTAAAAAGCCTTTTACTCCACGCTTGCCTGTTTTGATTTTGTCCACCTCGGCTGTGACTTCGATGAGGAAGGCGTCGCTGCCGTCTCCATAACTGGCAACGAGTAGTTTGTCGCTTTCCTTGGCATCCTCTAGAGCTGCTGCCAATAATAATAATGAATGGGCACAGCCGCATACTCCTAGGTTGTTAACTAACAAGTCCTGAAGTTGCGTTTTTGGGTCAAAACCTAGCTGTCGGGCAAGCTGTTGCTGAGTTCTGGCAGTAGGCGCGTAAAGCACTGCTTTAGTGACAGACCCCGCCGCAAGGTTCTGCTTTTTCATTAAGCCTGAGATTGCTTTGGACATATTTTCAATGTAACCGTGCTCAATTATGAACCTGTCTTCCCAAGATTGCACGAAGGTGTCCTTATCCAGTCTCCAGACATCGTACATCTCGTTGGATATTGTGTAGCTGGCCTTGACATTGGCAACTGGCTTTCCATTTTTGCTTACCAATAGAGCTGTTGCGGCATCGCCGAAGTTTTGCTCATAATCCGAACGAGGGTATCCCAGACGACAATCAGCGGCGGTAACAATTATGTTTTGTGCCGAACCGCTGTTGACTGCATCCAACGCTGCTCTGAGGGCGGTGGTTCCGGCTCGTAGACTATTACCAAAATCGGCGGTGACTATCTCTGGTTTCAAGTCGGCGGCACCTGCTACTAAAGTGGCACATTGCTTCTCCCGGAAAGGTGCCGTAGTGGAAGCGAAATACAAGCCGTCAACACTGTTGCGGTCAATTCCGGCGAGGCAATCGAGCACTGCCTCTATGGCCATGGTGACGGTATCCTCATCGTTGTTGGCTATGCTCCGCTCGCCGCCCAAAGATGGCCTGCCCCAGGCAGCACCGATGGCATCTCGACTCAGTCGCCACAGCGGCACGTAAGCTCCGTAAGAGATGATTCCTGACATCAAAAAGCCTCCTTGTATCCTAAGCTTTATTTGAAGGTTGATTTCTTTCTGAGAAAAGCGCACAAATTGATTTGGGATAAAAGGTAGATGTTTTTATAAAATCCGTCCCAGCCAGAAGCTTCACATATTATAACACAGGGTTCAAGGTCCGCGAGGAGTTAACATGGGGACTTGACAACAACCGTGCAATGTATAAAGATAGATGTCACGACTAATGTTTTAAAGGAGGTGTCATGTTGAACAAAAAATACAAATTCGCGGTGCTGTTTATTGCCATGTTGCTTGTTCTAGGCCTTACCTTGCCGGCATGCACGTGCCAGAAACCGACTGAGACGGAGAAGCCGCCGGCTCCACCCGGAGAACCAGCGGCTCTATCGTTCGAGGCTGCTGAGTATGTGAATGCAGACCGTGGTTTCTCTGTGAAATACCCTAAGGAATGGCTGCAGCAACCAAGTGAAGAGCCAACGACTGTTTTTTATGCTGCTGCGGAGAAAAGAGTTCCTGCGTTGAGTATTTCTGTCCTGGGTGGTGCCACTTTTGCTGAGGCACTCACTGCCGCTTTGGCGCCGGCTGGCTCGGATATCAAAATTACTACTGAGCGGGCGTCGACTTTGGCGGATGGCAAATCGGCCTCTGAAGCTGTGGTTAAGTGGAAGGTTCAAGGATTTGGGGCTGACACCTTTGCCCTCGGTGTTAAGAAGGGCGACAAATGGGTCATAGTTGCCATAACTACCGTGTCTCTACTGGCAAAGTACGATGAAGCGCTATTTTCAGAAATAGCACATACCCTAAAATTCAAATAAGGAGTACTTGAGCATTTTACAGCTTGGATGTAGCTCTACTGGTAAAATAAGGTAGGGGCTAAGGAGAGCGCGTTTTAGATAGCGTCTTATAATCAGCAACTAGCTCTCGCAATATCTTCTCACGATAGTTCGTGTAGAAGATATTTGCTTTGTCAATAAGTTTGTAGAAAATCTCCTCCCCCTTCTTGTGTCTAAGGTTGGGAGTTATCCTTATATTGCTC
Organism: Chloroflexota bacterium; assembly: GCA_016875875.1. NCBI lineage: Bacteria > Bacillati > Chloroflexota > Chloroflexota bacterium. The sequence goes on from VGOP01000001.1 coordinate 250,154, forward strand.
CGATTAGAGATTTCAAATCCTACTAATCCTTTAGTAGTATAGTGCACTTGAATTACTTCGCTGTCTTTTCCTTCTGCTCCATGACTAAGAATCGAGCCAATCTATCGAGTTTGAAAATGGTGTTGAACTCCAGATTCTTGCTTATCCACAGCTTTTTCATTATGACGGAGTCGGTAATAGCGCCCTTATACATCAGCCCGTCAAGGAGAGTCTTGGGGTCTTCACATGCCATGACAAAGTCGGGAGACGCTAGCTTCTTGTCTTCAATCCTGAAATCGCCGTTATCTATGTACATAGCAAACTCGCTGGCCTTTGTCTTCACCGCGATATTCCGCTTCCAACCTTCAATCGCTTTACGAGCGCGTTTTGATTGGCTCATCTTAATGGCCAGAGCCAGCATCTCCTTAAGACACTGTTTGTAGTTGGCCATGTCCTTGTCAGTTGGCTTAGAAAATTGAGGTTCTTTTGGTGCTGCCCAGTTTAATTCAGACTCCTGGAGCCCTTCCTTGGCAACTTGCTGTGGAGTCAGTTCCGAAGTGGGCACACAGTAGATATCTGATATCTGCCCTACGCGCTCGTCTCTGAAGATCACCTTGACCTCTGTGCCCTTTTTGATTAATCCAGGCACCAGTATTCCTGTGGTGGTGTAAAGCATGACGCTCAGGGCTGTATCGGCGCCCTTTAGTATTACACGTCCCCTGCCGAAGGGCGCTTTGTCCAGAAACAGTGAAGTGGCGAAGTAAGTAATGGGTGGGGTTGTGTTCATCCTGCCTATTTGGCCGACTTCTACCGGCTTGGTGGGTGCGAACTCGCAGTCAGGGCAATGGGTCATCATAGGTGGAACCCTGACCATGCCACACTTGGAGCATTTGCAGCCGAGAATTTTCCTTTCGTTTTTAATGGCGAGGAAGAAGGGCGAAAGCTCACCTATGCTTCGCTCATAAAAGGTAAACATTGCATCGTTCTGTAACAGGTAGTCTTGATTCTCAAGAGTTATTACTCTGCTTCTTATTTCTGGTATGAACTCGTCCGGTATAATTTTTCGTCTCTTTTCTGACATTATTGGACCTCCTTAATTATTCATGTTCCAGTGTTGCGCACACTGTATATTGGGCGACGGTGCTTCCTGTGCCGTGTATCAGAGCGGTTTTGAGCTTCCTTTTAATTAGCTCGTTTCTGGCTGACCAGACTGACATTATGTTGCTAGCACCAACAGCATGCCCACAGTAGGTCAGACCGCCGCATGGATTGACCAGATATTTACCACCCGGCAATATAAGTCCATCTTCGATAAGGGAGTCAACTGTTTGGTAGGGTACCAAGCCAAACTCCGCCATACTGATTTCAAGTTGTTGAATGAAGGCATCGTGGAGTTCGACTATCTGTATAGCCTTTACGGGATCTTTTATGCCGGCCATTTCGTAAGCGCGGTGGGCACCGAGGTAATCGGAAACGATGTGAGACATATTTTTCTGATTCTTACCGGCAAAGGAGTGTTCATTAGCTTCCCCTACGCCTGTGATCCAGATTATTGGCTTTCCACTATTCTTGGCTATGACCTTTGCTGTTTCCTCTTCAGCCAGGATTAGAGCCGCGGCACCTTCGCTATAGACGCATATCTCCAGCTCTTTGAAGGGGTAAACTATGTACCTCGAGTTCATTACCTCTTCAGGAGTTACCTGGTCAAATTGTCTTTGGGCATAGGGATTGCCTCTCACTTGTTGGCTGAGCAATGCAGATATCTGAGCAGTGACCTCTGGTTTTAGAGTGCCTGGATATTCATCCATGTAGCCCAAGACTACTTCGGCGTAGCTATCTGAAGCACTCCAGCCTATTTTCTGCTCAAAAAAGGTATCACCCGACCAAGCGATAGTCTTGATTACCTCTGGTGTTGCTGACATGGATGTAAAATCAAAGCAATCGGTAGCCTTCTCCACGCCCAAGACCAGAGCGGTTTTGAATCTTTCTCCGGCCAGATAAGCATGGGCTGCTGATAAGGTATAAGCACCTGTTGCCCCACCATTACTTATGCGTATGCCAAACTTATTTTGCATTCCTAATATGCCTTGCAAGGGATGCTCTGGAATACAAGCCCTTTCGAAGATGTCGTTGTATATTCCGTAAAAGACAGCGTCTACATCCTTGATAGAGATAGCTGTATCTGCGACCGCTTCCCTAGTGGCCATCTGGGCCAGTTCGTAATAGGTTTTCTGATACCATTTGCCTCTAAAAGGTGTTACCGCTGCGCCTACAATTCCAACTTTTTTTGCCATATATTCTTTTGCCTCCTTTAGTTTTTATCTTGCGACACCTAGTTTCCTTTTTTTACGCCATATTGATATTTTCGAATTCTTATCCGCCTTGGCGTCAGTTCCGTGCATAAAGAAGCATCTAGGTTTTGGCCGTGAGCCTTGATCTTAAGCACCTTTCGATCCTATGAAGAATCCTTTAGGGTCGAATAACCTGAGCAGGGTTACCTCTTCTTCAGTCGGTGGCTCAGCTTTCTTCAAATTCGGGGCAACTTCGAGTTCCCAGCCGACCTTTTCTTTTATCTCGGCTACGGCCTCTTCTGCCTTCTGGTTTGCCTGGGAAGGAATATAGGCTGTCAGCGTAAAGGTTTCCTTATCTCCAATCTTTTCGAAGACGCCGACATCTGTGACCAGTGTCTTCACATTTTTCCCAGGGCAGGTGATGTACGGCACTTTCTCCACTAGCCTCAACTTGCCTGAGTTAGTCACGACCACTGTTTCCCTATTGTTGGTAGCTATATCGTTGGCTCCTCCAGAACCTACTAGGTATGTTACACCCGGAATTTTTGTCGAGTTTATATTTCCGAATTTATCCACCTGGCCGGCTGCTAAGACACCTATACATTGATTAGATGGACCGCTGACAAATATGCCAAGCATTGTCTCTATATTATTCAGGATTTTACATGTTGGCATGCAATAGTAACTGAATATGGTTGGGTCTGACGCCCTCGGCGAATAGCCGTACATGCCTATCTCAGCCATTATATCTACATCATGCCCTCTTTCTTTAAGTCTGTGGATAGCTAGCCAGGAAGCTAAGTTCGAGAGGCCTACACCAGTTAATATAGTCTTATATTCTCCCATGATGAATTTGTCAACTATGATATGAGCGGCAGTTATAGCCATCTTCTCTGCCAGGTTTGGTTGCCTATTAAAATCGATCTTTGGTATTTCAGTCGTTATCTCAGCTTTCCACGAGTCAGAATCTGCCTTTTGTTTCAGGTAAAGGAGTCTGTCTCTGCCAACTTTTGAAAGGTACTCGTCATTGTCTTTACAACTCAGGATCCAAGTTTTTATCCACTTCAAGAATTTGTCCTCATCTCTTGAGGCATTCCTGACATCAGTAAAAAAATCGTAGTCGTCGAAGTAGTGCTCGAATTCGGGTAATCCACAGTTTGTCATTCCGCCGGGATGGGCCCCGTAAGGCACCTCGCATACCGCCTTGACCATATAGGATGGGATTCGGACTAGGTGTGAATGTTTGCGTACATATTCTGTGGGGACAATTTTTTCAGCGCTAACTATAACTCCGTTTTTCGCCCCCCAAGCCCCAAAGACATCGGGTCCCAAGGGATAGGTCATTATTAAATTCCCGCAGCGGTCTGCAGCAATGCCATGAACTAAGGTTATATCAGGTCTTAAAGCTTTCATCAGCCCAATTTTCTCCCCCGGGTCAAATGGGTCAGCTATGACGGTAAACGATTCTTTGTTTTCCTCCTCCATGGAGCTGCCCACGAGTGACCTGGTGGGGGTGAAACCCCATCCCATTGCTCCAGCCAGAAGTCTTTGTGGGATGGTAAGCATCGTCCAGTTCTCGAACTCCACCTTGCCAGACAGGTAAGCTTTTTGAATAACGGGGTTTGGTCCAGGTGATGGATAAACATCACCGGCGTAACTAGTTATGATTTTCTTAACCAGTTTTCCTTGAATTAAGGCGAGCACGGTTACACTAACACCATTGCTTATAAGGGTGAAATCTGGATTTTTACCCCAGAATTCCCTTACAAGCTGGTAGAATAAGGCTCCACCTCTCCCTGCAAAATGGATGGTCATTCCTTTCTTGACGTGCCTTCTTATGGCTTCCTCCAACGAGCATAGCTTGTCCTCTCCTTCAACTACAGGCACTTGAAACCTTGAGTCTATGAAAGCCCTCAGCTCTTTTGCGTCCATGTTGGTACGTTAATGGTTTCTTTGATGCAGCTTTGATGTCGCACAATTTTGCCTGAGTATCCGTGCAGGCAAACTGAGATTTGTCTAAGTAGGTCAGGCTTATCAGATGTTAGCATCTACATGCGTAGCTGTCAATTTTATTTGGTATGTCGTTGTTTGCGCTTTGAAGAAGCTTGATGCTACAATGTGTTCAAAGCTATGGTGCTCAGTGACAGGACAATTAAAGACGAGATCGCCAAAGGCAGGATTATTATTGAGCCTCTAATCCCGAATTGCATCCAGCCAGCTAGTGTTGACCTTCATTTGGACAAAAAGCTCATTGTTTTTAAACCGCAACGGCATCCTGCCTATATAGATGTCAGGCGTAGCCTGGATCACTTGCATGAGCTTGTAGAGCTTGATGGGGATGATGCTTTTTTCCTTAATCCTGGTGAGTTTGTCCTGGCCAGCACGTTGGAAGCGATTACTCTGCCAGATGACATAGTTGGAAGACTTGAGGGGAAAAGCTCTCTGGGGAGAATTGGGCTTCTAATCCACTCAACAGCTGGTTATGTTGATCCGGGTTGGCAGGGGCACCTTACCATCGAGCTATCCAATGTTGCCAAATTGCCGATTACCCTTTATTATGAGATGAAGATTGGGCAAATCTCTTTCCTTAAGCTAACCTCTTCTGTAGACAGGTTATATGGGGCAGCTGAGTTAGGGAGTAGATATCAAGGGCAGGCCGAACCGACTGCTAGTAAGTATTACAAGGATTTTGTAAAGGGGTCATAAGTGCTAGCTCGTCCTAGAGATTTCATGGAATGCGCTTTATCATTGGCTGGTTTAGCCTTAGGTTATACAAGCCCTAATCCGGCGGTAGGTGCTGTTTTGGTTAGAGATGGGTTAGTTGTTGGGTTTGGTCATACCCAGCCGCCAGGTTCTATCCATGCTGAGATAATGGCGCTTCGACAGGCGGGGCCGAGGGCTAAAGGTGCGACGTTGTATGTTACATTAGAACCTTGCTGCCATCATGGACGTACACCACCATGTACCCAAGCCATAATTGACGCCGGCATTTCTGAAGTTCATATAGCTTTGATCGATCCCAACCCCTTGGTTTCGGGAAAGGGAGTAAGAATATTGGAAGAAGCTGGAATTAAGACGTTCGTTGGTCATTGTGAGGAGGGAGCTCGGGAGCTAAACGAGGGTTACATTAAGTTTATTTCTACTGGTATCCCATTTGTGATTGCCAAATTCGCTATGAGTCTTGATGGCAAAATTGCCACTCAAAATGGCGATTCTAAATGGATAAGTGGCGAAGAATCCCGGAAATTTGTGCATTACCTGCGTCATATAGTTGATGCCATTATGGTGGGAGCAAATACCGTAGTTGCTGATGATCCTCAGCTTTCGGCCAGGGGGTGCAGTGGTAGGGGGGGTAAGACCAAGCTGCAGCCTTTGCGGGTTATTGTTGATGGTAGAGGTCGGACACCAATATCAGCTCGGGTTTTTGAAGAACCAGGAAAAACTCTCGTTGCCGTAGCTACCCCCTTTAATGCGAAAAAGGCGGATGACTTTAGGAAGGCTGGCGCTGAAATTGTGGAATTGCCAGCCAAGAAAGGTGTAATAGATTTGCAGGAGCTATTGAACGTGTTGGGGAAGCGGGAGGTCGCCAGTGTTTTGGTTGAGGGGGGGAGCGGACTTTTCGGTTCGTTATTCGACCGTGGTCTGGTAGATAAAGTGCTGGCTTTCATTTCGCCTATAATAATTGGTGGGGATGAAGCCAAGAGCGCTGTCGGTGGTAACGGCGTTAACAAGGTTGCTGATGCTCTACATCTAAACCAGGTTAAGATAATAGAATTTGGCGATGACCTTTTGATCAGTGGCTATGTGGGTGGCAAATAGTAATGTTTACTGGGATAATTGAGGAGATTGGTATAGTTAGGGGGGTTAGCCCTGGGCGCTTGACCATGGAGGCGAAAAAGGTGCTTGAAGACACCAAGCTAGGTGATAGCATATCTGTAAACGGAGCTTGCTTAACAGTGACATTGATAAGGAAAGATAATTTTTCTGTTGACGTTATGCCGGAAACAATCAAGCGCACAAATCTTGGTAGGCTCCATTATGGAGACCTGGTGAATTTAGAGAGAGCTATTTTGGCTGAAGGACGCGTCGGTGGCCATTTTGTGCAAGGACATGTGGATGATGTTGGGGAAATCCTGTCATTACAGCCTGAAGAGGGCGCTTGTATTGCCAGAATTTCAGCACCGGCTAATTTGCTGTCTTATGTGGTGACCAAGGGCTTTATCGCTGTTGATGGTGTTAGCCTTACTGTTATTGATTATGACGATTTTTCCTTTTTGGTTTCTGTGGTGACTTACACCCGTGAGCATACTACATTGGGTAGTAGGAAACCAGGCGATATGGTTAATCTTGAGGTGGACATTTTCGCTAAGTATATAGAGCGGCTTAAACAAAGAGATAATCGTGGTGTGACGCCGGGTTTCCTTGAGGAGCATGGCTTCTTAAAAACGAGGTGAATTTCAAATGGGATTTGCTACTGTTCCTGAGGCAATCGAAGATATAAAAGCTGGCAAATTTATCATCATAGTTGATGATGAGAACCGTGAGAATGAAGGTGACCTGGCAATTGCTGCGGAAGTGATTACTCCAGAGGCAATTAATTTTATGGCCAGGCATGCTCGTGGACTGATATGCCTGCCTATAATCGGTCACCGCTTAGATGAATTGAGGGTCCCACTGATGGTTCAGGAGAATACGGCGAAGTTCTCCACAGCCTTTGCCGTGTCTATTGAGGCTAAACATAAGACTTCTAGTGGTATTTCAGCTCATGACCGTGCAGCAACTGTAAAGGCTGTACTTGACCCCAGTACTAAACCTGAGGATTTAGCTCGTCCCGGCCATACATTTCCTATTCGAGCTAGAGAGGGTGGTGTGCTGGTGCGTGCTGGCCATACCGAGGCTATAGTAGATTTAGCCAGGTTTGCGGGGCTTTACCCGGCCGGTGTTGTCTGTGAGATTATGAACGAAGATGGTACTATGGCCCGTTTGCCTCAGCTTGAAGTGATGGCAGATAAGTTTGGAATTAAGATTGTGAGTATAGCCGATTTGATAACCTATCGCCGTCGCAATGAGAAGTTGGTGGAAAGGATAGCTGAAGCCAAATTGCCTACCAGGTATGGCGAATTTGTCGTTATTGCCTATAGGAGCAATGTTGATCCAGATGAACAGGTAGCCTTGGTTAGAGGCGATATATCTGGTGACGAGCCGGTGCTAGTGCGAGTTCACAGTGAATGCCTTACTGGTGATGTTTTCGGCAGTCTACGCTGCGATTGTGGTGGTCAAATTGCATTGGCAATGGAGAAGATTGCTGCCGAGGGGCGTGGTGTCTTTCTTTACATGCGACAGGAGGGTAGGGGGATAGGTTTCCATAATAAATTGCGAGCTTATGCTCTTCAAGACCAGGGTTTAGATACTGTGGAGGCCAATATTGCCCTGGGTTTTGATGCTGATTTGAGGGATTATGGCATTGGTGCCCAGATATTAGCCGATTTGGGTTTACATAAGATTCGCTTGTTGACTAATAATCCGAAGAAGGTAATCGGTTTGGAGAGCTACGGACTTCACATAGTGGAGACTGTGGCTTTGAGAACACCGCCTACTCCATACAATTTGGAATACTTGAAAACTAAGCAGAAAAAGCTGGGACATCTGTTGAAGGTAGATGAAGCCGATGAGGCTTAAGCTGTGAGTTAAGGAGGAAGTTATATGGCTAAGAAATACGAAGGCATGTTATTAGGTAAGGGGCTGAAATTTGGTGTGGTTGTTTCTCGGTTCAATGAAATTATAACTACAAGGCTGCTTGATGGAGCAGAAGACGCTTTTCTTCGTCATGGCGTTAGTGAGCAGGATATAGATGTCGCTTGGACGCCTGGCTCTCTAGAGATTCCTTTGGTAGCTAAGAGACTAGCAGAAAGTGGCAAATACAATGCTATTGTTTGTCTCGGAGCCGTCATTCGCGGCGGCACGCCACATTTTGAGTATGTAGCTTCTGAGGTGAACAGAGGCATCTCTCGGGTGAGCATGGATACCGGAGTGCCCGTCATTCAAGGCATAATAACTGCGGATACTCTGGAGCAGGCTATCGAGCGAGCTGGAGCTAAAGTAGGCAATCGTGGTTTTATGGCAGCATCAAACGCCATAGAAATGGCAAACCTGCTTAAAAGTATCGGAAGCTGAGAAGCCATTACGTAACCTTATATACGTGATCCCCGGCTCTCACACGGTCGGTTACTTTAACACCAATGGCATCTCCAGCCTTGCCTTCGGTTACATTAGCGTTGTCAATCTGCATGGACTCAACGGTAAATTCAAGGTCTGTAGTGTGCCCTTTGATGTGAATCTTGTCGCCGACTTTTAATGTGCCGGTTAGTGTTATACCGGCTACCACAGGCCTGGCGAAGAAGTCGCTTACCTGCCCAATCTCAACCTCTGGCATCTAAGGTCACCTCCTTCCTTTTTATTTATTTGCCTTTAGTATATGTTTCTGGCTTAAATAAATCAATAGTTTCGAGTTGACATAAAACGGATATGACGTTGACAGTCCCAGTCATTAGGTGTTAACATTTCGGGGGTTCTGTGAGTAAGGAGCGTTTCGAAGGGGCTTGGTTGAAAGGAGGCGGGATAGTATTAATTTTGTTAACGTAATCATGGCGAGACGCAAGAATCTCAAATAAGGAGGATACTATGGCTTATGAAAATTTGATCGTTGAACGTGAAGAGAATATCGGTATAATCACATTGCACCGTCCGCCGGCTAACCCGATAAACCTCGCTGTCCTAGATGAGCTTGAAGCGGCTCTGAATGAATTTGAAAAAGATAAGACAATAAGAGCCTTAATTATCACAGGTGCTGGTGAAAAAGGTTTTTCAGCAGGCTTTGATGTAAAGACAGGTGGGACACCGGAGGGTGAGAAAGCTATGGACAAAGGTCAGGTGGTATTTAGCCAAATTGAGAAATACCCCAAGCCTGTGATTGCAGCTATAAATGGTTTTGCTCTTGGCGGTGGCTGTGAATTGTCGATGGCGTGCCACTTCAGGATAATTGCTGATTCCGAAAAAGTGGTCATGGGCCAGCCTGAGATAAATCTGGGTATCATACCTGGCTGGGGTGGTACTCAGAGGTTGCCCAGATTGGTGGGTAAGACTAAGGCGCTTGAGATGCTACTGCTTGCGACAAGAGTCGGGGCTGCCGAGGCTCTAAGTATCGGCCTGGTAACTAAGGTGTCTAAACCTGAGGAGCTGATAAAAGATGCTAAAGAGCTCGCCAAAGCACTGGCTAAGAAGGCGCCGATTGCCATGCAGATAATTCTTGATGCAGTGGCTCGTGGACTCGAGACAACTACTGATGAAGGACTGAAGATTGAACTGGCGGGTTCTCAGAGGGTTGCGAAGACAAAAGACGCTATGGAGGGAATGATAGCGTTTATTCAGAAACGCGAGCCAGTTTACACAGGTGAATAGACGTTCTAATGCGGCACTCAAATAGAAAGGGGAATTTTTGAAATGAAAGTAGAAGACATCAAAAAAATTGCAGTCATGGGGGCGGGTGATATGGGGCATGGAATTGCCGAGGTAGCGTTATTGGCCGGCTATAAGGTGGCAATGCGGGACATTGAACAGAGATTTGTTGATAAGGGCCTTGCCAGAATCAAGGAGAGTCTGGAAAAGCTTGTGGAAAAACAGAAGGTCACCGAAGAGAACAAAAAGGCAATGCTGGCGAACATTGAGATCTTTGTTGACATAGACAAGGCTGTCAAGGATGCCGATTTTGTAATTGAAGCCGTTCCTGAGATTATGGACTTGAAGAAGCAAGTTTTTCAAGCGCTGGACAAGGCAGCACCGAAACATGCGATTCTGGCTTCAAACACTTCTAATATGAGCATCACGGAAATCGCCGCCACTACCCAGAGACCTGAGCAAGTAGTTGGCGTGCACTTTTTTAATCCTGCTGTACTGATGAAGCTCGTTGAGGTCATAAAGGGAGGCAAGACCAGCGAAGAGACGATGAAGACAGCTTATGACCTGGCGCTAAAGATGAACAAAGTTCCGGTCAGGGTTGAGAAAGACTCCATCGGCTTTGTTTACAACAGGGTCAATGCCCCTAATGGAATTCTCCTTGGTGAAATAGTTGAAAGAGGCTTGGCTACCCCTGAGGAAATTGACGCCAAGATGCGGAAAGTGGGCATGCCCATGGGTCCATACGAGCTCATGGACTATGTCGGGTTGGATGTTGCCTATCATAGTGCTAGTTACTTTGCTGAGCGGTTGTCACCGGACTTTAAGCCGCGTAAGTGGATGAAAGCGAAAATGGATGCTGGTACCCTGGGCAAGAAGTCAGGAAAGGGGATTTTCGATTGGTCTAAAGGGAGACCGGAGATAGACTTGTCCAAGGCAAAAGAAGATTTCGACCCAACCGACTTGATTGCTATACAGGTGAATGAAGCCACGAAGTTGCTCGAAGCGGGGGTGGTAAAGAGCGCAGATGATATTGATAAGGCGATGGTTAATGGAGGTGGAGCTGCGTTCGGCCCATTCCAGCTTGCCAAGGGGATAGGATATGACAAGCTAGCTAAGAGATGCGAGGAGCTGGCTAAGAAATTTGGCGTTAAGACGTTTGAGCCGACTGAAACATTAAAGAGTGGGAAGATCTGAGCCAGGATTAGAGGACTGAGTTAAAATATAAATCGGGGTCTACATCTAAATTACTGATGTAGGCCCCAATTTGTTGCGTGGGTTTCGAGGTGGGCACTTGTCATTATCGTTACAGATACCAGACACAAGCTGCGGCTGCTACGCTTAACAGGCCGATAATTGAAAAGACAAGCCCGCTCAACAGACCCAAGAGCCCCTTGTCTTGAGAAACGATGCCTGTGAGTTTGTTGATTCTTTCCATCTCCTTACCTCCTTGTTACCTCTTTCATTATTTATAACGATCAAGCAGTAAATTAGTTTATTTAGGAGCTTCTAGATATATTATCTGCTTTATATCGTTTGAAGTGAATCGGGCGTCCGTATGATTTTCAATCGTAGAAACGCCTTACGACTAATGGCTATAGTTGCCAGCCACTTTTCCTAGTCCTTTTGTCCGATAGATAATATAATAGAAGACAGGCGGGTCTGCGGGAGTCGGTGATGGTTACACAGATCATAGCCGGAGTGTATCTGCTCAGCGGCTTTTTGGGTGCTGGTGTTTGGGGTGCCAATGCATACCTCCTGGTTGATGATGGGCTGACGCTGGTAGACACCGGATTCTTTGGCCGGGCGGACCGAATATTAGAACAGATAAAAGAGCTGGGCTATTCTCCTTCTGACGTAACCAGAATTATCATTACACACCACCATGCTGACCATATTGGCAGCCTGGCTGAGTTGAAGAGGGTTACGCAAGCAGAAGTTATCGCTCACCCGGCTGATGCTCCGTATATTGACGGCAGTTTGCCCCAGCCTGGGCCAGCAAGACCACAATGGTTGGGTAAGTTTTTGGCTCGTTTTAGCTGGCTGTGGTCTACTGAGCCGGTGGCGGTGGATGTGCTGGTCAACGATGGCGATGAACTGCCAATATTGGGTGGCGTTAAGATACTGCACACCCCTGGACACACGCCCGGGAGCATCTGCTTATATTTGCAGAGCAAAGATTTGCTCATCGCCGGTGATTTGCTCGCTAACCGCTTTGGCTTAAGGCTGCCCTCCAGGGGGTTCACCGTCGATACAGCTCAGGAGATGCAATCTATCAAGAGAGTAGCTGTCCTGGAATTCGATATTATCTGCTTCGGTCACGGCTCGCCGATTATGCAAAATGCCCATCAGGCAGTCGCTGATTTTGCTGACAGACTTGCTCCATCTCCTGAGTCTAATAAATAGCAGACCTATAGGCTTTGTGTCATGTTCGATGAATTAAAAGGTATTCTATTTTGAGTCGAGTTATCGTATAATCTAATAATATATACCTGCGGCGGAAGCGGACAGGAACTTTGCGATGAACTGGTTCGAGAGACATCTTAACTGGAGTCTTTTTTTCGGAAGCAGCCTGTTGCCCCTTGTTGTGAATATGTTTTTGTGGGCTATATTGTTTGCAATGTTTTGGGGCGAGTTAGCGCCTGTAGTGGGTTCCGGCATGGATGGACTTTCGGAAGATGTGGTGACGTCGATGTTTCTTCAGGCTTTGCCTATATTTATTATTCTCATTTTAGTAAATCTAGCGCTGTCTGTCTTTGCTTTCATTGTAGTGTGGTGGTATCTGGGCCAAAAGGCAAGAAGTAAATGGTTTTTGCTCTTGGTTATAGTTCCAGGGGCGCTAGCTGGTATCGTTCGCGACTCTAATCTTATTATTAGCCTGTTAATATCCTTAGTTTCGCTGGTTTGTATTATTATCTTATACCGTTTGGAGAATCGAGCAATCGGCTATGGTGGCGATTTTGTCAGCGAACCGGTCACTGACCGATGGCCTGATACGGGGCAATTCAATGTGCCCGGCAATAACTGGCAGCCAAAAGAGCTTGAGTATAGGGATGTCAGCGTTGCCAGCGAAAAAGCCCCTCCGGAAGCCCCTGCAGAAGCGAAAGTGATGATAGAGAGGACGAGTAGTCAGTGGACGGTGAAGAAGCCAATCTTGTTGGATGATGTCGGGGTGGTGATAAAGTGTTTTTATCATCCGGATGGTGACGCAGTTAATTCATGTTCCAGATGTGGGCAGTACGTTTGCAGTGAATGTGATTATGTGACTGGTACTCACCCAATATGTCGCAATTGCTGGGGGAAGCGCTCGGGGGGTCCTGGATTAGCTGTGGCTGCTAGTACGCAGAAAAGTGTAGGGTTAGGCAAATCAGAGAAACGGAAAGCGGAGGAAAGTGAATGGTTTCGAGAATTTATGCTGCTGTATGAACAAGCGCTCCCTGTTATTAGCATTGTTATCAAGAAGGGTGAGGATGGACTGCCAGCTTCACCCCTGGACTTGATGGAGGGGTTAAAGCTGCGCCCGGTGCTGGACCATGTCCAAAATCTGTCCGAACCTAAGCAGAAGGAGTTGCAAGAGGCAAAGAAGGAATTTGAGCAAGTACTTTCGAATTGTATCAAGGTTGCTGAGGCAGCGGCAGAGTTTGTTAGTTTGGGTGGAGAGGTCACACCAGGTCAGGCAGATTTTGCACGTGTAATCGGTGGCATAGAAATGGCAAAGGGACTCATGGTGGTGCTTTCCGAGAAGTTAACCTCTTTGTTTCAGTCTCAAAAGTAGTTTAAGTATGCCGCAAATTCCGGTAATTTTTAGCCATGAGTCGGGCTTCTGAATCGCTGCCAACATTGCAAAGCTGGTGAAGCTGTATAGCTTGCCTAGCTACCAATTAGGGCGCAATGTGTGGTGGGTACGGTGTGGCAGGCTACCAACGTTCAGCCTAGTACCCTCGTTTGTTAGCTCATATTACCTCATATTACCTTTTTACTATACACAACGTTACCTTTAGGCTATTTACAATAGTCCTATGGGGTAGTATATTGGAACTAGATGAAGTTAACGATAAATGACCGAACTTACCAGGCAGACGTGGTGACTCATCTAAACAAAAGAGGCAGGTAAATAAACAACTCAAGATGAACGATTTCGCAGAATTGGCTCAAGTTGCGATACATTGTGCTGGGACAGATATTTACATTGTCCAGAATGGAAAAAAATCTCAGCATGTTAACTCACTGCGCCAGGAGCTAGAAGGCTATACAGAGCAAGAACTGAGAGGTATGCACTCTCTGGATCACATTTATCCTGATGATAAAGAAGCAGTCGGGAAGAAGGCAACAGAAAACTCGAATGGCCACCATCTACTGTCCTATGAGCACATGCCTATAAAGAAGAACGGAAAGAAGAACGGTAATGGCAAGGCAATTTGGGTACTAGAGAAAGCCACCTCAACTGAATACAGAGGAAATCAGGCCGCCGTGGGAAGCCTTGTGGACCTCATCGAACACGAGCGGTTGGAAGAAGCCATAACAGACTCGGAGGAGAGGTATCGGGCTATCTTGAAGGAGATGCAAGATGCCTATTTCGAGGTAGACCTTGATGGTAATTTCACTTTCGTTAGTGATTCGCTGTGTCGTCTTCTAGGATACGCTAGAGAAGAGCTGCTAGAAATGAACTTTCGAGACCATATAGCCGAAGCGGGTGCTGAAGCTGTGTATCAGGCCTTCAATAAAGTCTATAATACCGGAAAGACGATCAAAAATCTTACTTATGAAGTCACTCATAAGAATGGTACCACTGTGATTGCTGAGACCTCGGCTTCTCTATTAAGGAATGAGCAAGGAGAGATTATCGGATTCCGTGGTATTGGCCGCGATGTTACTGAACATAAGCGTGCGGAGGAAGCTTTAAGACGGTCGGAGGAGAGATATCGGGCCATGCTGGATGAGATGGAAGAAGGCTACTACGAGGTAGACCTTGCTGGAAATATCACCTTTGTCAATGACTCAATTTGTCGCCAATTCGGATGCGCTAAAGAAGATTTAATCGGTATGAACTATCGCTTCTATGTGCCCAAGGAGGATGTAGAGGGCGTGTATAAGACCTGGAATAAAGTCTACCGGACAGGCGAGTCCCTAAAATCGTATCATTTTGCAATTACTAAAAAGGGTAGAACACAAATATTCTTAGAAAACTCAGTCTCTCTTTTGCGTGATAATGAGGGAAAGATAATCGGTTTTCGGTCAATCAGCCGTGATGATACCGAGCGTAAGCAGCTTGTGCAAAAACTTGCTGAGCTGGCGTGGCCATCCATGACTTGCTGACTGGCCGAGGCCCCACTCGCCATTTCTACTGCTGATGCCACTGCTAAATCAAGGCAAGGATACTCTGAAAGTTCTTGATTTTATCGGAGTGGTGGGCCGTACAGGATTCGAACCTGTGACACCCTGATTAAAAGCCAGTTGTTAATTTTCGTGCAATTTCACCGCATCCCAGATACGGATTTCCCTTCCGGCACAGCCCTCTTTTCACCTAGCCAGGTGCTCAAATTACCCGGGTTGGCAAGACGATTCGAGTACCCCCTCGGCCTATAAAGTAGCATGATTGGCTGATAATTCCAACACCCCATGTACTTGGAGTGCAAAGCATCTGTTGCTGTGCAGCTCTCAGGAGAGCCATGGCGTAATGTCGTGTCATAGCAGCCCCCTGAACCTATGCTTGGCTCCAATGTCACAAAACGGGCTACTGTGCAGCGGGATGCAACTTACTACTGACCTCCGGTCAAAGCGCGCTTCACCTCTCCGCTCAACTGCTCAGGATTAAAAGGCTTGTCAATATGGGCAACTTTAGTCTCGGAGAGGAACTTTTCAGTATCGGCACCCATAATACCGCCGGTGATGAAGACCACTCTCCGGGCTAACGATTTGTCTATCTTTTGAATACGCTTGTAGAAGTCCACGCCACTTATGCCTGGCATCTTGATATCCACCAGGATGAGCTTGTATTTCTGGCTCTCAATTTTCTTCAGAGCATCAGCAGCATTATCTACAGTCTCTACCTTGTACCCTTCACCAGTTAGCACCCGATTGACAACGTCCCTTATCACTTGTTCATCATCCACCACCAGTATCCTGACTTTGCCCGCCTTCTGAGATTTTTTAACATCTGGCTTGGGCGGCTTTGGCAGTACGGCTTCGGTGACTACAGGTAGTTCAACGATAAAGGTAGCACCATTGCCCGGCTTGCTTTCGACGTATATCTTTCCCTTATGTTCGGTTACTATGCCATAGCACAGGCTCAAGCCCAGCCCTGTACCCTGACCTACCTCTCTGGTGGTGAAAAAGGGGTCGAATATCCTATCCATGACCGCTGGCCTTATTCCCGGGCCATCGTCCTGGCAGCATATCTTTATGGTGTTATGGCTCTTCTCCGTAGTTATGGTGATCTTGCCCTTGCCGTGAGCCAGCTTCATTTCCATCTCGGCGTTGACGATTAAGTTGAGCAGCACCTGCTGGATCTGACCCGGGTCAGCCACAGTTTCGAGCACATCAGTAGTCAGCCGTGTAACAACTTCAATGTTGTTGACCCTCAGGTGATAAGCTCGCAGGACGAGTGTACTCTCTATAAGCTCGTTGATATCCACCAGCTTTTGCTGCGGCTCAGTCTGGCGAGAGAAGGCAAGCAGCCTCTGGATGATGCCGGCCACGCGTCGAGCGCCGTCATTGATAGCTTCCAAATCGCTCCTGATGCCCGGCGGGACGTCCTCTCGGTCCATAAGCAACTGGGCATAGCCGACGACTGCGGTGAGAGGGTTATTTATCTCGTGGGCAACACCGGCTGCCATCTCGCCCACAGAAGCCAGACGGCTTGTCACCTGAGCCTTTAGCTCCAGTTGTCTCCTCAACTCTTCAGCCTTCTTGCGCTCGGTGATGTCACTACAGGCGCCGATCATCCTGTAGGGCTGGCCGTTCTCATCTCGCAGGGCAGTACCCTGGTCTGTCCAGTAAAGGTAGGCGCCGTCCTTGCGCTTGATTCGGTACTCTTCGGCATAGGGCGTGCCTTTCTTAAGGTGGCCGTCCCGCGTGGCATTGACGCGGTCGATGTCGTCGGGGTGGATGGCCTTCTCCCAGGCATCTCGGGTGCGGGGGAATTCAGCTTGCCCGTAGCCCAGTATTTTATCGATTCTGCCGTGCCAGTCTAGCCTTCCGCTGGTCATGTCCCAATCCCAGATGAGGTCGCTGGCGCTGGCGGCAGCGAGACGGAAACGCTCTTCGCTCTCAGCTAGTTCGTCTCTGGAGACCATTGTCTCATTAAGCTGTGCGGTCATGCGGTCAAAGGCACGCGACAGCTCGCCGGTTTCGTCCTTTGAGGCCGTGCCCACCCTGTACTCCAGGTTGCCGTCACCGATCTCCTCAGCGCCTTTGACCAGTAGGTGTAACGGTCTGGTGATGGTGCGGGCAAAGAGGAAGGCCAGCAAGGCCGCGGCCAGGGCGGCGGCAAAGATGCTGCCAGCCACCACCCATCCCAGCCGGATGATTGGCGCAAAAGCCTCAGCCTGGTCTATCTCTGTGATGATGCAGACGTTAAAAGATGGCAGCCATGTGTAAGCGCCGATGACGGGCACGTCGCGGTAGTCTTTGTAGAAGCCCACGCCATCTTTGCCCGTCAAGGCAGCTTCCACGCCTTGGGTGTGGACTGCTTTCTTCAAGGAATAGCCCTTGCCAAACCGTGGCTCGGTGATGAAGAAGTTGAACTTATTTACCAGGTAGGTGTCCTCGGTCTGGCTCAGGCCGCTGCGCTGCTCCATAATCTTGGACAGCTCGACCAGGTTAACTTGGCCGGCGAGGACGGCAATCAGGTTGCCCTGCCTGTCCTTGACGGGTGTGCCGATGACCATAACCGACTGCTCCAGCGTGGTGGAATAGTAGGTATCTTGGACATAGGTGCGGGTCTTGCCCCCGATATAATAAGGTTCACTTTTTTTGTACGTGCCCTCTTGCCTCTCGTTCGTAGAAGCCAGTACCAGCCCATCACGGGGACATATTATGAACAGCTCGAAAAACCCCCCATATTGCAACCGAGGTTTCAGATGGTCCTCGATGGTGCTTTTCTGGGCCTGGCCATATGCGGGGTCAGATGTGTCACATGATACCAGCACTGCGGCGTACTCACTGACTAGGGGGCGTTGAGCCAGCTCCTCTATACTTTGCTCGTTGCCATGCACCCATCTTTCAAGCTCGGCTTCTCTGAGTATGTTGGTGGAGATAAGGTGACTTATGGTCTGCTGCTCTATTGTCCGCCGCCCGTTTTCGTAGGCCAGGTAGCCCACGATGACCATGGGCACAATAGCAAGCAGTAGGAAAAGGATAGTCAGCCTGGGTGTAAGCTTCACCTGGCTTTAACTCCGTAGATTTCTTCCAGGAACCGCATGGTATATGCCTGGTTCACATCAAAGGGAGCGGTAATGATCCCTTCCTCCAGCAATATCTGGTACATGCCTTCCCACCGCTCGGCTTTCATCCAGCCTATCTGGTCCTCGCCGGTGTGCACCAGCGGCAGTTGAGCTTCCATCATCTTGCTCTGGAGTTCAAGTTCAGGTTCTTTAGCATATTTTAGTGTCATCTCTACAGCCATCTGAGGATTACCCACCGCCTCCTGCCATCCTTTGAGGGAGGCGCGCAGGAAGCGGGTAACCAGCTCGGGATTTTCTGCAATCAATCGTTCAGTAGTAAATATAGTGTCAGAATACATGTCGATACCATAGTCACTAGGCCAGATAAGATTTACCTGGTAACCTTTCTGGCGCAAACGTATGACGGCACCTGTTGAGTAACCGCAGGTTATCTTTACTTCCCGATTCAAAAAAGATGAATAGTCATAGGCATAAGGCATCATCTTGATTTCATTTACATCCAAGTCCAGTTTTTCCATCATCGCTTTGAGTTGCACTTCGGCGTCAAGACTACCAGCTGTTACAGCCATTGACTGTCCTAAAAAATCGGATGGTTTACGGATACCTGAATCTGCCAGGGCGATAAACACAATCGGGCTGCGCCTGTATATTGTCGCTATGGCTATTGGTTTGTGTGGACTGCTGTATGCAAGAACTACCTCGGGGGCTTCAACCAGGAAATCTGCCTGCCCGGAGACTAATGGCTCTATATTATTACTGCCTGCCTCGCCTTTCAGGAAGGTGACATTGATGTTCTCCTCGGCGTAGTAGCCCTTCTCCTGGGCTACATAGAAGCCAGCGAACTGCGCCTGATGCACCCACTTAAGCTGAAGTGTCACCTCGTCAGACGGCACCTTGACCTGCTTCGGCATACACCCCACCAAAAGGGAAATTTCCAGAATTAATGTGAACAATATGCCTACTATGCTTTTCACTTTACCCCCTTCTTAGTCGGCAGTCGATAGTCATTAGCTGGATTTCATCAAGTATTTGATGAAGGTGACCTGCCCCCCAATAGTTATACCACTTCTTAAGTTAATCCAGCAAGCATTTGGAGATTGACCTGCCCCCCGAAAACTGAGCCAGACAAAATGCGAGTTTTGTGGGATGATTAACAATCATAAAGGAGGAGCATCCCATGAAGAAGTCCCGGTACACCGCGGAGCAAATTGCCTTCGCCCTGAGGCAAGCAGAGTCAGGGACAGCTGTTCCTGATATTTGCAGGAAGATGGGCATCAGCGAACAGACCTTCTACCGGTGGAAGAAGAAATATGTCGGCATGGGTGTGGCAGAAGTGAGGAGATTGAGAGTCCTGGAGGAGGAGAACAGAAAGCTGAAACAGCTAGTAGCAGACTTGAGCCTTGATAAGCAGATGCTTCAGGATGTGTTGCGAAAAAAGCCCTGAAGCCTGCTCAACTGCGGGAACAGGTTGAGACATTGCGGGTCTGCTACAGCGCAAGCAAGCGAAGAGCATGTAGTGTGTTGGTGTTTCAGAGATCTACATACTACTACAGGAGTATGGCAGATGAGCAGGCTGCCCTGAGGGTAAGAATTCGTGATCTGGCGCAGGCGAGGGTAAGTTATGGCTACAGGAGAATACATGTGCTCCTTGAAAGAGAAGGTTGGGAGGTCAATCACAAGCGGGTTTATAGGCTCTATAAGCAGGAAGGTCTTATAATGCGTGCCAAGAGACCCAGGAGGCATGTTACTGCATGCAGGCGAGAGGAAATCCCTGCGGCTCAAAGTGCAGGTGAGAGCTGGTCTATGGACTTCATGAGTGATGAGCTGTTTAACGGCCAGAGAATCAGGCTGTTAACGTTAGTGGATAACTTTACCCGTGAGAGTCTGGCGATAGAGGTAGACAGGAGCATAGGTGGTCAACGTGTTGTGGAGGTATTGATGAATATAGCCAGGGAAAGAAGCTTACCCAAAACCATAAGAGTAGACAACGGTCCGGAATTTACCTCGAAGCGGCTGGATCAGTGGGCATATTTGAACGGTGTGGAGCTAGACTTCATCCGTCCAGGGAAGCCCACAGATAATGCTTTCATTGAATCATTTAACGGCCGGTTCCGGCAGGAATGTCTGAACGAAAACTGGTTTTTATCTTTGGAAGACGCACGGGAAAAAGTCGAGGAGTGGCGTTTGTACTATAATAGAGAAAGGCCACATGGCGCCCTGGGTAACCTACCTCCAAGAGAGTTTGCGCTGTCTGGAGCAGCAGTTAGTTGAAAAACCACAAAACTCGCATTATCGGTGGTACAGAAAAGGGGGCATCTCCAATCATCCCACAAAACTCGCATTTTGTCTGGCTCAGTTTTCGGGGGGCAGGTCATTCAATCCGTCATTTGATAGACCTTGACAATAGCTAAGTCCGTGAATACAATGAGCCCACTCGTTTGCCAGAAAAAAGCACGGCACCGACACGCGATTATTTACACAGGGGGTGGAGCATGGCTGAAGACTATAGAACGAAAAGCTTTTGGCTGGCACATTCGGGAGACTACCAGGAAAGCGCGCCTCTAGCAGGCAATTTAAAGTGCGACGTGGTCGTCATAGGGGGCGGTTTTTGCGGCATTGCCACAGCGTTCTTCCTGAAGAAGGCCGAACCTTCGCTGAATGTAGCCGTGCTGGAAAGCGAAGTGGTGGGCTACGGTGCTTCCGGCCGCAATGCTGGCTTTGCCATGACCACATTTGGCCTGATGATGTCTATTACCAAGGCGTTTTTTGGCGCGGAGAAAACCAGCCAATCACACCACTACATGGAGCGCGCAGTTGACATAATAGGTGAGCTAGTGGCCGAACACAAATTGGATTGCGACTACGAGCGTACTGGCTTCTTACGCATGGCTACCACACCAGCCTACGTAAAGCGCATCAGGGGCGAAGTGGAACTGGCGAAGTCGTTGGGACTGGAAGGCATTGACTGGCTTGAGGCTGATGCCGCAAGGGCACGGGTGAACTCGGAGTTATACCTCGGTGCCTGGTGGGAGCCGCGCTGCGCACTGGTCAACCCAGCCAAACTGGCGCGCGAGATGAAACGCGTAGCTACTAAGTTCGGTGCGCAGGTTTATGAGCGCACGCCGGTGGACGAGATCAATCGTGAAGCCAATGTCTTTAAGGTAAAGACACCCAACGGCAGTGTAACTGCCGATAAGCTTGCCCTAGCTACCAATGCCTACTCACTCCAGATTCCACTACTGCGCCACAAACAAGTGCCGGTGTGGACCTACATCGTGCTAACCGAGCCACTCAGGCCGGAGCGCTTGAAGCCAATCGGCTGGAAAAAGCGTGAGGGCGTGGAGGACTACCGTAACTTAGTGCACTACTATCGGCTGACTCCGGACAACCGCCTGCTTATGGGCGGCAGAGATATCAACATAACCTATGGCGGCAACATGGAAAATGACTACGACGAGCGCATCTTTACCGCACTGGAACAGGATATTGTCGAGTTATTCCCCACTCTCAAAGACATCAAGATAACTGACCGCTGGGGCGGGCCTGTATCCGTGCCTATGGATATGGTGCCGGCGCTGGGTTATCTTGGTGATAAGCGCGCCGTATACAGTCTGGGCTGCATGGGACACGGTGTCTCCTTGGCACATCTGAATGGGGAGGTTTTAGCCGATTTGCTGCTGGAGAAGAAGACCAAGTGGACCGAATGCTTCCCCGTGAACCGGCACATCTTTCCCTGGCCACCTGAACCCATCCGCTACGTGGTTAGCCAGGCCATCCTGGGCTATCTCCACGCTGAAGATGCCTGGCTCGAGCGTAAGGGTTTGGGTGCCGATAAATCCTGACCACTTCTGGCTTCTGTGCAGTGGAAAGCTAACAATCACTCCCTCTTGTTAACAAATCTCGGTTTTGTTCAGTTCGCTAACACCAAACAAAAAGTCAGCGCCTGAGAGCCTTGTTATAGTTAGGCTCCCGTGTTATCATCGGGCATAATAGCTATTTATTTGATACACAGGTTGGACCGGCATCTGTTACGAGGAGGTGAAGCACAAAATGAAACAAAAGAGCATAGAAGAACTTTCGCTGGTATCCCATTTGAGGCTTCGTCGGATCATGGGTATTCTCGGTGTTGCACTGCCTGTTGTGTTGATGATGTGGGGATTTGCTTTGTCCGGGTGGTCTTTCGAGCTCCAGGATTCCATCAGCGATTACTATAGCATGAGAACGCGAGATGCTTTGGTAGGCATTCTATTCGTAATTGCCTGGTTCCTGTGTACCTATAAAGGCTATGAGACCGTGGATGATGTAGCGGGATATCTAGCATGTCTGTTTGCATTGGGTGTGGCATTCTTCCCTAACAGTGGCGTGAGTTGGGAGAGAATCATGCACTTCTCATCCGCGGTTGGCCTGTTTTTGGTGTTGTCATTTTTCTCATTGTTTCTCTTCACGAAGACGGTGGAATCACCGAAGGGGTTACGGGGTACTCTAACCAGCTTTCGCTTTGGTGTTATTAAGTCCAGAGACCCGGAGCAATCCGAAAAGAAGATACGGAACAGAATCTATGTAGCCTGCGGCTTGGTCATGCTGGCATGCATAGTGTTAACGGGACTGTACTACCTGCTCTGGAAGAATACTACTATATCTGCCATCAAGCCCGTGTTCTGGCTGGAATCGTTTATGATATGGGCTTTCGGGATTTCCTGGTTCATTAAGGGTGAGACTCTGTGGAAGGACAAAAAAGCACGGACAGAGCGAGATCGACCAACGTAAAGTCATTTTGTAAGGTCAGAAGCATGCTCTGTTTGGCTGATCAATTGATGATTGCACGAAAACTCATCTTGTGACAGCCGTGACCTGACTCCATCAATGCTGTATATGCCCCGGACTAGATACTCTTCTTGGCTATGTCCTTCAGGTCTATCCCTCTCTTCGTCTTCAGATAGCGATCCCTCACAACGTAATAAATGACACCCACAATCATCCAGCCGATGAAAAGGGCGAAACCAATTGGGCTTTCCATCCCGAGCGCAGCTATGAAAAAGGCGCCAAACAATATGGCTAAGCCCGGCAGTAACCAAAGCCAGAATCCCTTTAGCTTAAAAGGTGCCTTCTCATAAACATCTGGCATCCTACGGGGCAACAAAAAGGCAGCGATAAGTATCGGAATGAGCAATACGATGGAACCGATGGACGCAGTTATACCGAAGATTTTAAGAGAACTCGTTCCCATGGGCAGGGCAGCCAAAGAGACAAGGTACATGAAGAGCAAGCCCCAATAAGGTGTGCCGAACTTTTTGCTCACCGCGGCTAAGGGTTTTGGAACTATTTCATCGTCAGCAAAGACCAAGATATACCTGGCACCGAACATAAATGTCGCATTTAACGTAGTTGCCATAGCCAATAGCCCACCACCGACAGTAAAGAATGTGGCCAGTGGCCCGAGAAGAAATTTGCCCGCCGATACAGATAAAGGTTGATTAGCACTGACTGCACAGGGAACTACGCCCACGTCAACCAGTCCGATCAGCGTGTACAGAACAACAACTACCGGGATCGATATGGCAAACGAGCGGGGTATGGTCCTGCCGGCATCTTTTATCTCGGCACCCAAATCTATAATAAAGTTCGCCCCCATGTAAGCAAAGAAAAGCAAGGCTGAGGCGATGGCTACACTTGCAATTTCTCTATGAAACATAGGTGTCAAATTTGAAACCTCGATATTAGGTATCCCACCCACAATATACGTAAGCAAAGCGGCTATCAATATCACAAACATGACAACCTGCACATTGCCAGCCGCTTTTATACCAACCAGATTTACCAGGGAGAAAAAGGTTAAGGCAGCCACGGCTATACCGACTCTGGATAGGGATGGAAAAAGTGTTATGAGGTAATCGGCAAAGGTATAGGCATATAGCGGCAGCCCGCCCACGAGTATTCCCATCATGACCCCCCACACCCCTAGAAACCCCCAAAATGGAGAGAATATCCGGCTCGGATATCTGAAGCTGCCGCCAACCGTGGGCAGCGCCGAACCCAACATACCGAGCGGCAGCACCGCAAGTATCATAGGTAAAGCCGCTATGAGGAAGGCTATGGGAACTGCTGCGCCACATATCCCGATGGCTATGCCAGTTAAGGCAAAAATGCCGGCGCCGATTATGGCACCCACCTCGATAGACACCGTGTCCAGTAAACCCAATGTCCTTTTGAGACCTAACTCGGTTGCATCTTTGGATTTCTTCATGGCATCACCTCTATTCTATAGAAGGTATAAAATTCGTTTTGAAAAACTGGTGGAATGCCTTTGGTAGCTTCCTGTAATCATGATCTTGTTTTATGATCGTGGTGAGGTCAACTGAATTATAAGTGTGCCAGTAAAGGATCGGGGCATTGTTAAGCTCCTTGTTAGTCTTCACGAAATTAAGAAGGGCAGCAAAAGTCTTACCTGTATAAGTCAGGTCTAACTCCATGTTTTCCGCTCTTTCTAGGATCTCAATCGCTTCCCTACCTTCAGCGGTGGGCACACCATAACCTCCGCCACAACAATCATGTAATACTTGCACGTCTTCTTCACTGAACTTAATCGCGGGCACCGACTTATCGTACCTCCCCATCAAATGGATTACGTTATTGGCCAGCTTCGCTGTTGCTTTCTCATTTGCCAGCCATAAGTAAGCAACCCGCACACCAATCACTTTCGAACTCAGCCCAGCTAATCTAGTTCCAACCAGAAGCCCAGCCATGGTTCCCTTAGAGCCTAAAGCAACAAAGATGTATTTCGGCTCCGGGATCTCTCCGGCATCAATTTGCCTTTTCAATTCAAAAGCGGCGGCAACGAAGCCCAGACTGCCAAGCACGGAAGAACCACCGGGAGGAAGATAATAGACATTTCCCATTTTTGACAAAAAGTACCAAATTGTCCTTAATGCCGCTCTGGTAGTATTTTGGGCATAACAAAGTTCTGCCCCGAAATGTCGGTCAAGAAGAAGGTTTTCTTGAATATGAGCCGTAACCGGCTGCTCCACCAGCAACAGAAGAGTATTCAGCCCCAGGCGACTGCCGTGTATAACGGTGGCCAGACCGTGGTTGGTGCCTATTCCGCCATATGTCATAATAGTCTTCTTTTTCTTACGAAGGGCATCAGGAAGTGTGAACTCCAGTTTTCGCACCTTATTCCCGCCATAGTATTCCGATGACTTGTTATCTTCCTTTATCCAGATATTTTCGTAGCCAATTTCCCTCCCCAATTTCTCCAGCCTTCTTACCGGCGTGGGGAAATTTCCCAAACTCTTCCACGCGATGTTGTTCTTTAAGCCCGCATATTTCTCAAACAGCACGCATTCCATAGCATTACCTCAATGAGCCTGCAAATTAAGGTGTCATTGTGAGGAGTGCAAGCGACATTGCAACCCCCAAAATAGCCTGCAAAACGTAAAAAGCGGCCTTGTAGCATCTTTTGCGGAAGGCAAAATAGGTTGTAAATTAGCCTGCAATTTGATTTTTGCGGTGCCGCCATCTTTTTATTGTTGACCAGTCCTCCTCTCCGGGGGCATAACAAGTGATTCCATTCCTGGCCAGAATCTCCCGGGCCGCTTCCAATGCTTCGTTAACCGGTGTCCTTATCTCTGGGCCGGGCTTGATACCGAGCCATGCCCGTTTTGACTCGCCCAGGTTGTGGTAGGGAACAAGAGTTAGATAAGATAAACCGCTCTCCAAAAGAAAATGGGCCCATTCGTGGAGGTTTTCCACGGTATCGGTTAGCCCCGGAACAATCGGCAGGCGCGGCCAGACAGCAGGCCCCTCATCATGGTTGGCCAAGTTTGCAAGGGCGTGGATATTTCGCTTAATGACACTGTTCCCTGTCCCGCAAAGAGTTCGATGCTTTGCATCATCGAAAACCTTCACATCGAAAAGAACAAGGTCGATTTCTGATAAGAGGTCCCACACCAGTCCCCGCAGCCCGTCGGTGCCACAACGTTGCACATCATTGGATGGCCTACTTGGTTGCAAATCCCCTTCCAGGTTGAAGTGCCCACAGGTTTCCAGAACCAAGTGTATGCCCTCCTGGCTTAAACTACGGGCAAGTTCGAAAACAAAGCCAGCAAACATAGTCGGTTCTCCGCCCGTAAAAGTGACACCCCCTTTAGAGGCCCTGTAAAAAGGGTATTCCGGGCGGAGTTCCTCCATTATCGATCCAACAGAGCGGGAGATCCCAAAGCACACGAGAGCTCCGGATGGACACCGGCTTGCACAGGTAAAGCACAAGCGACAGAGTTTATGATCTCTATGACCGGAAGCGCGCATGGCTTTTTCAGGACAAACGCTTACACAGGTCCGGCAGTCGATACAGAGATGTGCCTTAAAGCCCAGTTCCTGTTTTGCGCTCCATGACTCCGGGTTTTGACACCAATCACAGCGGAGCGGACAACCCTTGAAAAAGACCAAACTCCGTATCCCAGGGCCGTCATGCAAGCAGAAGTGCTGGACTGAGAAAATCAACGGATCCTGTTGTCTGCCCACCTATCCGATTCCATGCGCCGTCCTTTCGATGATTTCGTCTTGGACGGCCGGTTGGAGATCGTTGAAGTAGGCGCAGTAACCTGCCACGCGAACGACGATTCCCGGGTAAGCAGCAGGATCGTCCTTGGCCGCCCGAAGCATATCAGCATCTAATACATTTATCTGAAGCTGCATACCGCCCTGGTTGAAATAGGCGTCGAGGATGCTTGAGATGGCCCGCCAACCGGCTGTCCCTTGGACAACCTTTTTGTCGAACTTGAGATTGAGGGCACAGCAGTTAGCCCACTTGCGGCTGTCGAGCGAAGCCGCTGAGCGCAGCATGGCTGTGGGGCCGCGGCGGTCTGCTCCATTAACGGGCGAGAGACCGTTCGATAGTGGCCGACCGGCTGGTCGCCCATTAGCCAGAGCGCCAGTAATGTGGCCGAAGCCTATATAGCAGGTCATAGAATAAATTCCTGTCACATATCGGCCTCCACGGGCATTAACGTGGGTGCTGACTGCCTCTGAGAAGACGTCAGCAGCAATCTGGGTCATGCGGTCAACTTCGGCATCGCCGTTGCCATAACGGGGCAAGCGATTGGCCAGTTCACTTTGGAAGGCCTCGTATCCCCGAAAGTTGGCCTTGAGGATTCGGACAAACTCCCGGAGGGTAATACGGCGGTCGTCAAAAACAATCTTCTTGAGGGCGTAAAGTGAATCGCCCACATCCGCAAGGCCGACAATCTGGATTGAAGTGAGATCGTAAACGGCTCCTCCCCAAGTTACATCTCGGCCGCGCTCGAGGCAACCATCAGTAATTATGGAGTTCACAGGGGTGGGCCGCCAGACGCGGTAGCCATCCTCCAGCCACCCGATTACTTTGGCCATTTCATCTACTGCATTGCATACTTGGGCCCGGAATGCCTTTACTACATCCTCGAAGGTGCGCATGTCGGTGACTGGTGGGGTGGCAGCGCCTAACCTGCTGCCCTTAAAGCCCCAACTCATAAAGCGCCGGCCTTGGTTAAGGGCTAATTCCAGGCAAAGAGGAAGATTGAAAAGGGCAGCGTCGGAGGAGTTGTATGTCCGACCTTGGCTGGCCATCTCGACACAACCGATTACCGCATAATCTCGCGCATGGGCCCTCGTCATGCCGGCTTCCTGCAGAGCCTGAACCACGGATGAATCGCCGAAGAAGGACGGCTTGCCGCAACCTAGCTGGACCACTTGAGAGGCTTTTTCAAGGAACCAGGTAGGAGTTCCTTTGTGCACTCTGACGTGCAAAGCTGGTTCGCGCGTGCAAATTTGTGCGTAGGCTTCGAGGATTAGACCAGAGAGCTCGTTCGTCACGTCGTTACCTTCAGCGTCTGTCCCTCCCATGGTAATACCTTGAGAAACCCCGTTCCCGCTGAAAAATTGGTCTACTCGCTCGCAATAGATGGGCATTGTCTCGCAAGTTTTTAGTTCGAAGCTGGCCAAAAGCTCCACAGCTCGCTCAGGGGTGAGATGCCCTCTCTTAATGTCGCGGAGGTAAAGTGGGTAAAGGATTTGGTCGAGACGCCCAAAGGATAAGCCTTGCTCGAAGTCCTCAAGATTCAGTGCCAAATGGACAAGCCAGCATGACTGAAGCCCTTCTTGGAAGTTTCTCGCTGGTTCGTAGGGCACTTTACGACAGGCGCTTGCCAACTCCTGGAGTTCCACCCGACGCTCCACCGTGGTCCCCGGAGCACCAGCGAGCCACTCAGCCTCATCCGATAGGTTCGCAGCCATCTGCCGAATACCATCGATGGTGATTCGGACGGATCGGTAGAAGGCACGCTGATCTGGGGTAAGAGGGGTACCATCTGCAGTGGTTCCAGCTTCTAAACACTGGGCCGCCATCTCGTCGGCACGACGGAGGCCATGGTGAACCACATTCCAATAGCCGCCAACCTGGTGGGCAATACCTGCCTCTTCAGTTATGAAGTAGCGCTTGGCCAGAAAGAAGTCGAGGAAGTGTGAAAAACGGCCAAACCTGAGTAGAGTCCGCCCTGCCACACTCCTTTGAATGTTGCGGAGCCCAATGCCCAGCAAGTGCCACTTCTCGCGAGTCGTGAGCTTGAGCGGTATCCGCCGCCGCTCGAGACGAAAGATGTCCAACAGAATATTGACCGACCCGCCCTCCGGATAATAGTTTGCGGCAATGCGCTTTGAGGTCATGTTGCCAATGATGAGTTCTCCGCTATAGATGTGGGGCTTACGGTGCGAGAAGATATAGGACAAGGCAAGGGCGCGCTGCACCAATGGATGTTCAGTCTTAGCCTTGCGGCCATCAGGAGAACGCCAGAACTCCTCCAGCAAGCCAGGACGTTCCAGGCAGATAGAATAAGGCGTAGCAAAAAGATCGGCCTTGATACTTGATATGCGCTCGGATGGCTCAAAAAATGAGCCGGCAGCACCTGCAGTCTTCTGGGTGGCAAAAACCTGCTGTTGCCTGGATGTTTCCATTCTCATCTTTCCCCTCCTTTTGACTTCAACCGCACTGCTGTTAACTTGTTATTCCGTAACATTGTAGCTGTTGTTTGCATTGCACATTATTGTACATCTAAGAAGCAAGCTGGGGCAAACATATTGTTGGGAGAATGTTTACCAGTGATTAGCTGCTATTTCGAGGGAGCGTAGCGACCGAAGAATCTAACTCAGTTTGAATTCAATGAAGTTAAAGGCCTGAGTTCTCAGCAGGACTCGCTAAGCGTGAGTTTTTGGATCAGCGGGTTATGACAGTCAACACGCACTCTGGATTTGGCAAGTTGACCCTACCCCATTTTATAGGAAACTATGAATTAGAGTTTTCTGGTCGTATTTAGCATACTCCATGGGGCTTAAGTATTTCAACGAACTATGCGGCCTGTTTTCATTATAGTCTATTCTCCAGGC